>NZ_JPDP02000165.1:1626-2732 GCF_000732685.2 Sphingomonas sp. STIS6.2 | reverse complement strand
CCGAACATAGCTACCCGGCAATGCCACTGGCGTGACAACCGGAACACCAGAGGTTCGTCCACTCCGGTCCTCTCGTACTAGGAGCAGCCCCTCTCAAATCTCAAACGTCCACGGCAGATAGGGACCGAACTGTCTCACGACGTTCTAAACCCAGCTCGCGTACCACTTTAAATGGCGAACAGCCATACCCTTGGGACCGGCTTCAGCCCCAGGATGTGATGAGCCGACATCGAGGTGCCAAACACCGCCGTCGATATGAACTCTTGGGCGGTATCAGCCTGTTATCCCCGGAGTACCTTTTATCCGTTGAGCGATGGCCCTTCCATACAGAACCACCGGATCACTAAGACCTACTTTCGTACCTGCTCGACGTGTCTGTCTCGCAGTCAAGCGCGCTTTTGCCTTTATACTCTACGACCGATTTCCGACCGGTCTGAGCGCACCTTCGTACTCCTCCGTTACTCTTTAGGAGGAGACCGCCCCAGTCAAACTACCCACCATACACTGTCCTCGATCCGGATAACGGACCTGAGTTAGAACCTCAAAGTTGCCAGGGTGGTATTTCAAGGATGGCTCCACGCAGACTGGCGTCCACGCTTCAAAGCCTCCCACCTATCCTACACAAGCAAATTCAAAGTCCAGTGCAAAGCTATAGTAAAGGTTCACGGGGTCTTTCCGTCTAGCCGCGGATACACTGCATCTTCACAGCGATTTCAATTTCACTGAGTCTCGGGTGGAGACAGCGCCGCCATCGTTACGCCATTCGTGCAGGTCGGAACTTACCCGACAAGGAATTTCGCTACCTTAGGACCGTTATAGTTACGGCCGCCGTTTACCGGGGCTTCGATCAAGAGCTTCGCGTTAGCTAACCCCATCAATTAACCTTCCGGCACCGGGCAGGCGTCACACCCTATACGTCCACTTTCGTGTTTGCAGAGTGCTGTGTTTTTAATAAACAGTCGCAGCGGCCTGGTATCTTCGACCGGCATGAGCTTACGGAGCAAGTCCTTCACCCTCACCGGCGCACCTTCTCCCGAAGTTACGGTGCCATTTTGCCTAGTTCCTTCACCCGAGTTCTCTCAAGCGCCTTGGTATTCTCTACCCAA
>NZ_JPDP02000165.1:1275-1517 GCF_000732685.2 Sphingomonas sp. STIS6.2 | reverse complement strand
CCCGGATTTACCTAAGATTCCAGCCTACCACCTTAAACTTGGACAACCAACGCCAAGCTGGCCTAGCCTTCTCCGTCCCTCCATCGCAATAACCAGAAGTACAGGAATATTAACCTGTTTTCCATCGACTACGCTTTTCAGCCTCGCCTTAGGGACCGACTAACCCTGCGTCGATTAACGTTGCGCAGGAAACCTTGGTCTTTCGGCGTGGGTGTTTTTCACACCCATTGTCGTTACTCATG
>NZ_JPDP02000165.1:581-1127 GCF_000732685.2 Sphingomonas sp. STIS6.2 | reverse complement strand
ATGGTTTGAGCCCCGTTACATCTTCCGCGCAGGCCGACTCGACTAGTGAGCTATTACGCTTTCTTTAAAGGGTGGCTGCTTCTAAGCCAACCTCCTAGCTGTCTAAGCCTTCCCACATCGTTTCCCACTTAACCATAACTTTGGGACCTTAGCTGACGGTCTGGGTTGTTTCCCTTTTCACGACGGACGTTAGCACCCGCCGTGTGTCTCCCATGCTCGGCACTTGTAGGTATTCGGAGTTTGCATCGGTTTGGTAAGTCGGGATGACCCCCTAGCCGAAACAGTGCTCTACCCCCTACAGTGATACATGAGGCGCTACCTAAATAGCTTTCGAGGAGAACCAGCTATCTCCGAGCTTGATTAGCCTTTCACTCCGATCCACAGGTCATCCGCTAACTTTTCAACGGTAGTCGGTTCGGTCCTCCAGTTAGTGTTACCCAACCTTCAACCTGCCCATGGATAGATCGCCCGGTTTCGGGTCTATTCCCAGCGACTAGACGCCCTATTAAGACTCGCTTTCGCTACGCCTCCCCTATTCGGTTAAGC
>NZ_JPDP02000165.1:0-482 GCF_000732685.2 Sphingomonas sp. STIS6.2 | reverse complement strand
GCTCCCACTGCTTGTACGCATACGGTTTCAGGATCTATTTCACTCCCCTCTCCGGGGTTCTTTTCGCCTTTCCCTCACGGTACTAGTTCACTATCGGTCAGTCAGTAGTATTTAGCCTTGGAGGATGGTCCCCCCATATTCAGACAAGGTTTCTCGTGCCCCGTCCTACTCGATTTCATGACTAAGAGATTTTCGCGTACAGGGCTATCACCCACTATGGCCGCACTTTCCAGAGCGTTCCGCTAATCTCAAAGCCACTTAAGGGCTAGTCCCCGTTCGCTCGCCACTACTAAGGGAATCTCGGTTGATTTCTTTTCCTCAGGGTACTTAGATGTTTCAGTTCCCCTGGTTCGCCTCTTGCACCTATGTATTCAGTACAAGATAACCATCTTATGATGGCTGGGTTCCCCCATTCAGACATCTCCGGATCAAAGTCTGTTTGCCGACTCCCCGAAGCTTTTCGCAGGCTACCACGTCTTTCA
>NZ_JPDP02000164.1:87872-96295 GCF_000732685.2 Sphingomonas sp. STIS6.2 | reverse complement strand
CGCGTTCTGCGCCCCCAACGGCGCGGAACCGGGTCCGGTAGGCGATAATCGTACGAGCCCGACCGCAGGAACGACGCGATCCAGCTGCGTTGCCACTGAGCGGGATCAGGATATTCCATAAGTCGAGCGATTCGAACGGTGAGCCGAGCGCATCACACACTTCCTCGGTCATCCCCCGCAGAGGCGTTCTCGTTCCTACTTGATGACCAGCGTCTTATCCGAACATCGCCCCGGCAGCACCTCAGGCCCACGCACGTCTTTTGCGACGCGGAGTCCCGCGGCGGACAAGCTCGTCCGGAAGCTGCGCGACCGGCACCCCCTGTCGGTTGCCGAGGAGGTCGCGCTTAACACGTTGCTTGCGGCCAAGGCCGGGCCGATTTCCGGAAGAACGGTGTTGCTCGACCGGGGGATGCAGCCAAGCGGGATCCATGTCCTGCTTGACGGCTGGGCGTGCCGCTACACGATGCTCGTCGATGGCCGCCGCCGGATCGTCGCCTTTTATCTTCCGGGCGATGTCTGTGACTTCGACGTCTTCCTGCTGGCGGGGATGGACCAGACGATCGCCGCGATCACCCCTGCACGCGTTGCGGTGGTCGATGCCCCGATGCTAGCCGTGCTTGCCATCGACCACCCGCCCCTGACGCAGGCCCTGTGGTGGGAATCGCTGACCGCCGCCGCGATCCAGCGCGCCTGGACGCTCAATGTCGGGCAACGCAGTGCCAAACAGCGAATCGCACATCTGTTGTGCGAGCTATATCTGCGAATGGACCGGGTTGGGCTGGTGCAGGACGGCAGCTGTGCGCTGCCGTTGACCCAGTTTCATCTGGGGGATGCCTGTGCGCTGACGTCCATCCACACCAATCGTGCGCTTCAAGAGCTGCGCCGTGACGGCTTGCTGTCGCTCGAGGCCCGACGCCTGACGATCCACGACTGGCCGGCGCTGGTCGATCTGGCCGCGTTCGACCCCGCCTATCTCCAACTGTCCAAGGAGCCCGGTACCTCGTGATAGTGCGGCCCTTGGCTGAACAGCGGCCCGGGTGGTGGTCTGCTTCTTCATAGAGGTCCAGCTAACGCGGCGTTACCGCTCCAGCGTGCCACGCCACCCCGTTAAGCCATGAACGCCCGCTCGCCACAGAGCCGTCTGCAGACAGGCGGTCTCTGGGCGGGCGAGACTAGACGCGGCCTATCTAGCGGTCGCCAGACCTACAGGCGGAAGGACAGCGACGCGACATAGGTCCGCCCGTTCTTGTAGAAAGCCGTGGGCCGATCGGGCGTCGCGTTATACTGGCGATAGGTCTCGTCGAGCAGGTTCTGCGCGTTGAGCGACAGCGTGACCTGCTTGGTCAAATTGAACCCTGCCGACAGATCGAGCTGGTTATACGCGGCGACCATTTCGCGCGAGCCGAGACGGCCAATCGTGCGGAAATACTTCGTCCGGTAATTGTAGCTCAACCGCGCCTGGAACGGTCCGCTTTCGAAATAGGGGATCACGTTGACGGTGTGCTTCGACAAATAGGGAAGGTTGAGATCGGCGCCCGACGCGTCGGTCGAGGAGGTCGTGCTGTCCTGATAGGTATAATTCGCCTGGAGCCCGAACCCGCCCCAGATCTCGCTCTGCCCGGACACGAGGATGCCGTTCACCTTCGCCTTGCCGCCGTTGATCGGCTGCGAAACGCTGTAATTGTTCTCCAGCCGCCCGGTCAGCGAATTGAACAAAGTCACCCCCTCGGTCCGGGTGGTGATGATGTAGTTGCTGATGTCGCGACGGAAGGCCTCGACCGCGAGCAGGCTGCCCGGACGCGGGTAGAATTCCGCGGTCAGCTCGTAATTGGTCGACTCATACGGCTTCAGATTGGGATTGCCGCCACCCGCATCGCGCGTTGTATCGTTCTGCGAGATCGACGCCGCCAGATCCTGATAGCGTGGCCGCGAGATCACCTTGGCAACCGCACCGCGGAAGATGAGCGACGAACTCGCCTCATAGGCGATGTTGAAGCTCGGCAGGAACTTCAGATAGTCGGTCGAGGTCGTCGTCGGGGTCGGCACGGGGTTGGGGTTGGCCGCGGTCGATAGCGTCAGCGCATAGTCCGACACGTCCTTGGTATAGACCAGCCGGCCACCGATATTACCGCGAAAGCCGCTCTGCTCGAAATTGAGCTGCGCATAGCTCGCCGCGACGGTTTCCTTGACGCGGGTCGACGCGCCGATCTTGCGGATCAGCGGCGAATTGATCGCATTCGCCAGGATATCGATCACCGACTGTTCGGACAGGTTCAGATACTGCGTCGCGTTGCCGAGCCCACCGCTGCCGCTGAATGTGCCGTCCGGAGTCGACGCGGTCGGCACGTTGAGCTGCGATGCAAGCTGCGACGTGGTGAGATAGGTGTTGATGCCGCGACCGTCGATGCGGTTGACATGGTCGGTGACGCGTGCGCCGAGCATCAGCTGCGTGAATGGCCCGAACGACACCGGGATCGTCGCATCATAGCCGCCGAAGATGTCGCGATCGGTCGTCACGCTGTAATCGAGTCCGCCGATCTGCGCGGCGTTCAACTGCGTGCCGCCGACCAGCACCGGGCTGCCCTCGATCTGTGCCGGATTGTTGTTCGGGTTGGTGAAGTAGTTTGCGGGGTTGGTCGGATCGCCGGTGAAATTGACCGTCGCCGTATCGTTGGTGAAGGCATAGCTGAACGGCAGTCTGGTCTGCACGTTGAACAGATATTCGGGATTGCGCCCGCCCCTCGCCCGGCTCCAGCCACCCGCGAACGACACCTTGGCGCCGTCATCGCCTTCCCAATCCGCGAACAAGTTGAGATTGTCGGTGGTCAGCTTGGTCTTACGGACGAGCGTGTCGAGCTGCGCACTCTGGCTCGTGGCGGCACCGAAGGTCGCGGCGTTGACGACCCCGTTACTGATATTGGCGGACTGCAGCACGTTGCCCGTCCAGGCCCCGGGAATGGTGTACATCGACTGGCTGTAATTGTCGTAATTGCCGTTGATGTGCAAACCGTTGAGCGTCAGCGTCAGCTCCGAGCTGGGGCGGTACTGCACAGTGCCTGACACGCTCTTGCGCTCGCGCGTCTGCTGGAAATAGGCATAGTTGATGCCGAACGGCGACGCGGCCTTGTAGAGATCCGCAATCGTTCCGCCAGTGATGGTCGCACCCGGGCTCTTCAGGCTGAGCGTGCCGTCCTGCGCGCGGTTGACGAACGGGCTATTATAGGTGCCGTCCGCATTCGCCGCGGCATTGTCATAGCCGAAGAATTCCACGCCGGCGCGCGTCAGGCTCTGCTTGTCATAGGTCGCGGCCACCAGCACACCGAACGTCTCCGCATCGTTCTTCCAGCTGTACAGCCCCGAACCGCGGACATTGCCCTTGTCCGAACGGTCGTTGTACGAATACCCGCCCGACGCGAAGATCGAATTGGCCTTTAGCTCGAGCGGCCGGCGGGTGCGGACGATGACGGTGCCCCCGAGGCTGCCCTCCTCGATCCGCGGTTCGGGCGACTTGTACACCTCGAGCCGGTCGACGAGTTCGGGCGCGAGCAACGAATAGTTGAAGGTGCGGCTCGAGGGGTCATTGTCGTTGCCGCCCCAATCCGCCGACGCGAGCGCATGACCGTCGAGCAGCATCCGGTTCAGTGCGGGATCGGTACCAAGGATGGCGACCTTCTCGCCCTCGCCAAAGCGCCGGTCGATGCTCACGCCCGGGATGTGCGACAGCGATTCGGCGACGTTGCGGTCGGGAAACTTGCCGATCGCTTCGGCGCTGATCACGTCGACCACGGCATTGGCCTCGCGCTTGACCGCGATCGCGCTGCGCAGACTACCGCGGATACCGGTGACAACGATGTCGCTGTCCGCGTCCCCCGAGGGGGCGGCCTGCGTGGGAGGTGTCTGAGCGGATACGGGCTGCTCGGCGGCGGCTGGCGGGGCGGATGACGGCGCGGTCTGTGCGCCCGCAGGCGCGATCAGTCCGGCGATCGCGCTGGCGACCACGGCGGTGGATGCGAGCAACATCTGCTTAGGAAAAACCATTGGTCAAAGCCCCTTTTCATAGGCGCCATCGCGCCATCCCGATGCAGCCCATGCCTGCACCCGTAAATCCCGCGAATCGCCCGGTATTCTTTTGGTAGCCAGGTCGATGTCTAGGCGCCGCTACCTATATCAAATTCATTTTCCGAATCTAATGCGAAAATTACCTTTTTATTACCAATTCTGAGAGGGACGCATTTCAGTCCGGCGGTTGCCCCCGTGGCTGCGGACCTGACGCCAGCGAGACCCGGGCCAAGTCCGTTCGACAAGGCAAGACGCGTCAGCGCATCAATTTTCCAATATACTCCACGCGTCCAAAGATGGTGTGAGGCGCGGATCAAAGGCACATTCTGCCACCTTGCGAGGGACTTACCCGCGCTTACTGACAGGCGCTAGCGCATCATGACCCCGGAAGCCCACGCCAGGGCCGACCGCAACGGATCGAATACTCACTTAGGCTCGAGTAGTATTCGCTGGCGACGTGCAAATAAGGGCAACATTCCATACCAAAGTAGGATATTTGGGGCATTCAACGAGCCATGCGGTTCGCGCACAGCGGATGGCGCTACCACCCCTAGCGTAAGCGCTGATCAGGCGAGCGCGGAACATCCGCGCTGCGAGATGCTGCGCGCGGCAGCGCCCTGTCCATGGCGCCGGAGCCCCTGCCCATGGCATAGGGCCTGACCAACCCCATGGTCGCGCAATTCATCCGTGTGGGGGGCGTGCCTACGATTCCCCCGCACCTGCGCCACTCGCGGGGCAGATCGCTCGCCCTATCGCAGGATCGGCAGTGTTGCGGGCTTCCCGGGGAACCGCTCGCATGACAAGGGGTTTCTGAAATTGGCCGTTTTGGCCGTATCCCGGGAGACGATACACAATGACTGATTTTGCCGATCTTGTAGATGGATACCAGCGGTTTCGGACGTCTGACTGGCGCCGCCAGCATGACCGTTGGGAGAAATTGAAAGTCGGACAGGAACCGCGCGTCATGGTGATCGCCTGTTCGGACAGCCGGGTCGAACCCGCGCAGATCTTCGACACGTTGCCTGGTGAGATGTTCGTCGTCCGCAACGTCGCCAACCTTGTTCCGCCGTTCGAGACGGGTGGCGGCTATCACGGCGTTTCTGCCGCGGTGGAATTTGCGGTCACGCAGCTCAAGGTCGGCGAGATCGTCGTACTCGGCCATGGCCAGTGCGGCGGCTGCAAGGCGGCGCTCGCAGGCACGTTCGACAAGGCAGAGCGCGGCCAGGGTGGCTTCATCAGTGACTGGGTGCATCTGCTCGATGGCGCACGCGAGTCCGTCGCCAAGGATCATGCCGATCTGAAGTCTGAAGAGGCTCGCGAGGCGATGGAGCAGGCTGCCGTTCGGACGTCGATTGAAAATCTGCGGACCTTCCCGTTCGTCCGCGATGCAGAGGCTGCCGGCGATCTCGAGATCCGCGGCGCGGTGTTTGCGATCGACGACGGCATTCTGCGCGTGATGGACGAGGATGGCGGGTTCACGCCGGCTCAGCCCCGCGCGGACTGATGCCGAGGCCGGGCCGGCGAAAGTCTCGTCGGCCCGGCGCATCTTTACTTCAAACCTTATCTGCTGGCCGCTGCGAGCTCTCGCAAATGGTCAGGGGAGACCGAGACTGTAGGCGGGTTGCGGCCCGTCAGATTAGGGCGCTATGTTGCTGGCTTCTGACTGGAGGTCCTATGACGCGCCTTGCCTTGGTTATCGCTGCCGGCCTGTCGGCCGCCACAGCGGCATATGCCGCACCCGATCCCGCGCCGAGCGCCGCCCTGGTCGCGGCAACCAAAGCCGGGACGCGAACGCCCGCGACGATCGCGCGCGACGCTTTCCGCCACCCCGCCCAGACGCTGGCGTTTTTCGGTGTGAAGCCTGGTGACACGGTCGTCGAGATCTGGCCCAGCGGCGGCTGGTATACCGAGATCCTTGCGCCCTATCTCGCGGCCCGCGGCACGCTTTATGCCGCTGCGCCGAGCGAGAAGGGTCTCGCAGCTGTCCGGGCCAAGCGCCAGGCGATGCCCGAAGCCTATCGCGCGCTGCGCTATGCCATGTTCCCGGCAGTCGCCGGCCAGCCGACCGTTCCCGCAGGCTCGGCGGACGTCGTGCTGACCTTCCGCAACGTGCACAACTGGCGGTTCGGGGCCGCCGATCAGACCCAGGCCGCGTTCGACCAGATGTTCGCGATGCTCAAGCCCGGCGGCACGCTTGGCCTTGTCGAACACCATCTGCCCGAAGCGTCGGGCAAGATCGAGGAAGGCAAGAGCGGCTATATGAAGCGGTCTTCGGTCATCGCCTATGCCACCAAGGCAGGATTCAAGCTGGCAGGCGAGAGCGCGGTGAATGCGAACCCGAAGGATACGCATGACTATCCCAAGGGCGTGTGGACCCTGCCGCCCAATTACGCCGAGGGCGATGTTGGCCGCGCGCGCTATGCCGCGATCGGCGAAAGCGACCGGATGACGCTCAAGTTCGTCAAACCCCGTTGATCGCCGCGCAGAGTGTCACCCGCCGCATCCAAGATTTGGAAGCGGCGGGCTACACTGTTACGACACCCGTGTGACCGCCACCCCACTCCGTTTCCTCGAACGTCTGCCGCTGCTATGGGATCGCCGCGCCATCGCGTACGGCGTTGCGGTCGCCCTCTCCATCGCTGCCTGCGCGATCCGGATCGGCGTCGATCACCTGCTGCCGCCCGGTTTTCCGTTCCTGACCTTCTTCCCGGCGGTCATCATCTCGTCCTTCCTGCTCGGGCGCGGTCCCGGTTCGGCGGCTGCGCTGCTGTGCGGTGTGCTGGCCTGGTATTATTTCATCGCGCCACGCCAAGGGTTCACACTCGGCGTCGATACCGCGGTAGCACTGCTCTTCTATGCCGCAGTCGCTGCCGTCGACATCGCGCTGGTCCACTGGATGCAGCAGGCCAATCACCGGCTGCGCGACGAGCGCGAACGCAACGCCGACCTTGCGCTGCGCAGCGGGCTGCTGGCTGATCGGACCGAGGTGCTGTTCCGCGAATTGCAGCACCGCGTATCGAATAATCTCCAGATGATCGGGGCCGTCCTCGCGTTGCAAAAGCGCGGTATCGCCGACCCTGCCGCGGCTCTTGCACTCGACAATGCAGCGACCAAGATCACGCTGATCGGCCGGATCCAGCGGCAGCTTTACGATACCAGCGGATCGCTGATCGCGCTCGACCAGTTCCTCCATCAACTGACTGCCGACGTGATCGAGGCGGGTGGCAATCCGGGTATCGTCCACTCGGTTTCCGCACCGCCCGGCGTCATGCTACCCCCCGACGCGCTGATCCCCGTTGCGCTGATCATGGCGGAGGCGATCGCCAACGCGATCGAGCATGGGCTGGTGGGACGCGATCATGGCAGCATCCGGGTCGATCTCGTCCAAACCGCCACCGGGTTGCAGCTCTGCGTGACCGACGACGGCGCCGGACTGCCCGAGGGATTCGACACGCGCGGCTCGACGAGCCTCGGCCTGAAGATCGCCACCACGCTAGCGCGACAGCTCGGTGGCAGCTTCGACGTCAGAAGCGCTGAGCCGGTCGGCGCACAAAGCGTGCTGACCATTCCCCATTCCCCCGCAGGACAGCCCCCTAGCCCATGATCATCCGCAGCGACGAATTCATTGATATCCCTCGCATCGCCAGCGGCACTCCTTCGGATGACGCCATGCCGTCACAAGGCGGCGTCATGCGCACGCACCTGTTCCGCCCCGCGGTCGAGGGACGCTATCCCGGCGTTCTGCTGTTCTCGGAAATCTACCAGGTCACGGACCCGATCCGCCGGCTTGCTGCCTATGTCGCCGGTCACGGCTTCTGCGTCGCGGTGCCCGAGGTCTATCATGAGTATGAGCAACCCGGGACGGTGCTGCGCTACGACGCGGCCGGCACCGATCGCGGCAACGCGCTGAAGGTCACGAAACCGGTTCACGCCTTTGACGAGGATGCGGTCGCAGCGCTCGACGGCCTTGCTGCGCACCCCGCCTGTACCGGGCGGCTCGCGACGATGGGCGTCTGCCTGGGGGGACATCTTGCCTACCGCGCCGCACTCGATCCCCGCGTCGCAGCAGCGGCGTGCTTTTACGCGACCGACATCCACAGCGGCACGCTGGGTGAAGGCAAGCAGGATGACAGTCTGGCGCGCATGGAGGAGCTGAAGGCGGAAACGCTGTTCATCTGGGGGCGGCAGGACCCGCATGTCCCGTTTGCCGCGCGCGAGACGATCCGCGCACGGCTGGAGGCGGTCGGCGCCAATTATGGCTGGCTCGAGGTCAACGGCCAGCACGCGTTTCTCCGTGACGAGGGACCACGCTATGATCCCGCCCTGTTCGCCCAGACGCTGAACGCGGTCATCGCTCTATTTAA
>NZ_JPDP02000164.1:63190-87862 GCF_000732685.2 Sphingomonas sp. STIS6.2 | reverse complement strand
AGGGACCACGCTATGATCCCGCCCTGTTCGCCCAGACGCTGAACGCGGTCATCGCTCTATTTACCCGCACCCTAGCCGGATGACGGCCCACCGCCGGTCAGCCGGCTAGGCGCCTCGCGGGCTCCGACGCAGGAGGCTCAGCGCGGCCACAACCGCGCTGCGCCGCGCACGCCCGAGGAATCACCCCAACGGGCCGGCACCACCTGCCCCTTCCAGTCGCCACCGAAGCTGTAGCGATCGATCACCGCGGGAAGCCGGGCGTAGATCGCCTCGACATTCGACATGCCGCCGCCGAACACGAAGACGTCCGGGTCGACGATATTGGCGATCATCGCCAGCGCGCGTCCAAGCCGATCGACATAGGCGTCGAGCGATGCGACCGCGTCGGCTTCGCCGTGTCGCGCGGCCTCGACGATCGCGGCGCCGTCGAGCATCTGCCCGGACCGGGCGGCATGATCCTGCCGGAAACCGGTCCCCGATATCAGCATGTCGAGGCACCCGCTTTGTCCGCACCAGCAGGACGGACCGGGATATTCCGCCGCGGTCATCCATGGAAGCGGAACATGGCCCCATTCGCCGCCCATGCCGTTCGCGCCCTCGACGATGTGCCCGTCGACGACCAGTCCGCCTCCGACGCCGGTCCCGACGATCACCGCAAAGGCGGACCGCGCCCCCGCTGCCGCCCCGTCGACCGCCTCGGACAGCGCCATGCAATTCGCGTCATTGGCCATCCGGACCTGACGGCCGAGAGCAGTCTCCAGATCCTCGCGAAAGGCGCGGCCGTTGAGGAAGGTGGCGTTCGAGTTGCGCATCAGCCCGTCGCGCGGACTGATCGATCCGGGCGTACCGACCCCGATCGAGCCCATGGCGCCCGCCTCGCTCTCGGCGCGAGCGATCAGCTCGCCGATCGTCCCGATGGCGTCGTCGTAATTTCCCGGGTTCGGGCTACGCACGCGGGCGAGGAACTGGCCGTCGGCGTCAAGGGCCGCTGCCTCGATCTTCGTGCCGCCGACATCGATACCGATCTGGATCACTGCATCTCTCTCTGACTTTGGTTTGGAGGCACCCTGCCCGCGAGAAAGATAAAGTCAATTTGCTTTAACAATCAGCCCTTAATCAGGATGGCGTCCGACGGCAGGATCCGGTCGAGAAACGGCAGGATCGCAGCGCCCACGGCGGGCGCATCGCGCGAGAGTGTGGCGCGCCGGATCGGTGCACGCGCCGGGATCGTCGGCGCCGCCGCGATCAGCTTGCGCGTCGTTTCCGACGCCAGTCGGTCGAGCACCAGGTCGGGGAGACGTCCGCCGATCAGCACCGCGGCCGGGTTGATCAGGCAGTTGACGGCGGTCAGCGCGGGCACGAGCGCGCTCGCGCACTCGTCGACCCATGCATCAAGTGTCGCACCGAACTGTTCAGCAACGTCCAGCGCCGGGTCGAACGGCGTAGTCAAGCCAGCCTGTTCAAGCCGCGCGGCGAGCGCGGACAAGGACACCACGTCCTGAAGCACCTGTCCCGGCATGCCCGCCAGAGGCAGAAAGCCGAGCTCCCCGCTGCGGGCGTCGGCGCCGCGATAATAGGATCCGTCGATGACGACCCCGCCCCCAAGCCCTGCGCTGACCAGAATGTAGAAGAAGCTCGCATGGTCGAGCCCGCCACCGAACTGCGCCTCGCCGATCGCCGCCGCCGCCGCGTCATTGTCGATATGGACCGACCAGGGAACGACACCGGCGAGCAGCGCCTGGAGGTCGACAGCACCCCAGCATTCATAGCCCGCCGGACGATGCGGCAACGCCACCTGCCCCAGATCGTCGGGCAGTGCCACGCCGACGCCAAGTATCCTGTCTGCGCGCAGCACGCCCGATCCCCGGATCTCGGCGATCTCCTTGCCGACGATGCCAATGATGTCGTCGGGCATCGCGAACGCGATCTGCTGTGTGAACCGGGACCGGACCTGCCCTGCCAGATCGAGCGATACGAGCGTGACGTGATCACGGTCGATGTTCAGCCCGATCGCGAAGCATCCATCGGGGTTAATCCGCAACCGCACCGCCGGCTGGCCGCGTCCGCCCTTGCGGCGCCCGGCATCGACGATGAGATCAGCCTCGAACAGGCGCCCCGTGATATTCGCGATCGTCGGCGCGGTGAGGTTGGTCATCGTCGCGATCTCGGTCCGGGTAATGTCCGGATTTCGACGGATGACCTGGAGCACGACGCGCTGGTTATAGTCGCCCGCCCGTTCGAGATTCGTGCCCGACAGGCTTGGGCCAAGCCGCACCGCGCGCTCCTCCGCAGTCACCCCGCCACCGGCATGCGGCTCGAAATCCGAGAAATCCACGGCTTGCTCCCTCCCCGGAACGTCGAGGCGCGCATCGATGTGATTTCGCGCGCCGCCCCGTCAGTCGTGCGTGCCGACGGCCCCAAATGCGATCCTATAGTCCGACATCCACCCCAGCCGGTCAATTGAATATGCCAAGTTGGTTATATCTCCGCACCGGAAAGCACACCGGGTTGGCACGACGCCGTGCACACGGCCGCGAACAAGCGACATCGCGCAGTTGCAAAGCCTGTGGTATCGCGCCGCAATTCAACCATTTGGAAAGATCGACATCGATGATTACACGGCTCGAAGATCTGGAGCGGGTCCGCGCCGAATGCCGGTCGCTTGTCACCCGGCGATCCTTGATGTCGGCGGGCGCCGCGGTCGTACCGATTCCGGGCGTCGACCTGGTCGCGGATGTCGGCCTGTTGACCACCCTGCTGCCGAAGATCAGCGAAATGTTCCAGCTCGATCACGAACAGGTGCAAAAGCTCGAGCCGCATCTCGCGCAGCAGGTGCTGGTGATGGCGTCGAGCATGGGCAATAACGTGATCGGGCGCATGGTCACCAAGCGGGTCGTGGCGGCGCTGCTGCGGCGCGTCGGTGCGCGGGTCGCGGCGGGATCGCTTGCCAAATATGTACCGTTCGTCGGTTCTGCCTTCGCCGCCACGATCAGCTTCGGCGCGATGAAGCTGGTCGGCAACGCGCATATCGAGGATTGCTACAAGACGGCGCTGGCCTTGCTGCCCGCGTCGGGGCAAATCGCTCCGGTCTCGACCCCGGCGGGCGGTATCGCACGCTGACCCGGCGCACGCAGCGCCCCACGAAGAGGACCGACACATGGCGAAACAATATTGGGCACAGTTGATCGACTTCGAAGAGGAGATGCAGTCCGCATGCATCTCCGGCGCGACCGATCACGAGGATGCCGCCGAGACGCTCATCTCCGACTTCGTCGGGCAGATGGGTGGAGAAATCACCAAGGGCGCTGTGCGCGTCTGGGTACAGGGCGAAAACCGCGAGAAGGTCTATGACTGGACCGTCGACCTGATCATCCCAGAGGATGACGGCACGCACGGCGGCGAGGATGAAGAGATCGAGGTCGAGGCCGAGATCGAGTTGATCGAACGCACCTGACGCCCCCGCGCCAATCAGGCACCCCGTGCGCCGTGGCGTACGGAGTGCCCTGGCTTGAGCCGTAACAGATTAGCTCGGGGCGCCCTCGCCGCCGTTGAACCCGCGCTCGAGAATCTGCGCGACCAGCCGATCGCGTGAGCGCGCGGTGCGCTCGCCCAGGACGACGGCGATCAGTCGGCGGTTGCCGCGCTTTGCCGATGCCGCCAGATTGAACCCGGCCTCGACCGTATAGCCGGTCTTGATGCCGTCGAGTCCGTCAAAGGCGCCGAGCATGTGATTGTGGTTCTGCAACTGCCGTCCCGCCCAGCGAAACGACCGGGTGCTGAAATAGGCATAGCGATCCGCATGCTGGTCGATCAGTGCCTTGGACAACATGGCCATGTCGGTCGCGGTCGTGAGATTGGCGCCGGGCAATCCGGTGACGTTGGTGAACAACGTGCGCCGCATGCCGAGCGTCCGCGCCTTCGCAGTCATCCGCCGCGCGAAGCCGGCTTCGCTGCCACCCAGTTTTTCGGAAAGCGCTACCGCCACGTCATTGGCCGAACTCACCGCGATCGCCCGGATGGCTTCACCGACGGTCAGCCCGGCACCGGGCCGCAGACCGAGCCGTGACGGCGGCTGGTTCGCCGCGGCCCGCGAGAATTTGACGGTGTCGGACAGCTGCAGCTTGTTCGCGTCGAGCGCGTCGAACGCCAGGAACAACGTCATCATCTTGGTCAGCGACGCGGGTCGACGGACCAGATTGGCCCCTTGCGCATATAATACCCGGCCATCGCGCGCATCGATCAGGATGGCCGACACCGTCCGCGCCGCCGCCGGCGATGGCGCGGCGAGCACCGGTTCCGCCAAAGCCGGAACCGCCATTGCCGTCCCGGGAATCGCCGCCAGCGGAACCGGCGCGGCGCGGCTCGCCACCCCGGCGGGCGACGCCGTCGATACCGCAGACGACATGGGCAGAACCAGCGTGGCCAGCGCCGCCAGCACGGCCGGGATACGGCGCTGATAGGCGCCGGTCGGCATCAGCCTCACTGCGGCTCCATCTCGTTCGTGGCGGGCACGTCATCGGCGGGTTCGCTCGCGCTGCTGCCGTCGCGGCGGACGCGCGCAGTCATTCCCGTCGCATCGGCATCGTCCTGCATCTGAACGTCCGGCGCGATTTCCGGAGCGGGCGGTGCCTCGGCTTTCACCTCTGCAGGGGCGGGCGCAGGCGCTTCCTCGACCACCGCCGGCGCTTCGGCTTCAGCCGGGGCCTCTTCCTCATACGCGCTGTTTTCGGTCACGGGTGCGGTGTCCGGCTCGGACGGGGAACAGCCGCCGAGCGCGGTCGCGAACAGGCTCGCGCCGAGCGCGAAGCGGATCGCATGTGTCTTGGTCGTCATGGTCATGTCCCTCATCGTGCTGCCATCGCCTGCGCCGCCGACCGTGCCTCGATCTTGGAGGCCAGTGTCGAATCCCAGCTATAGGGATCCGCGCGGAAGTTCATCTGGCCGTTACCACTGGCGAATGCCGTCCAATAGAGGAGATAAACCGACACGGGCTTGCTGAGCCGCGCCCGCACCGTCGTGCCCTTGTCGACCGTCGCCGCGACCATCTCGGGGGTCCATTGCGGATCACCCGCGAGCAGGAGGTTGGCAAGCTCGGCGGGCTTTTCGAGCCGGACGCACCCGTGGCTCGCCAGACGGCTGAAGCTCGCAAACTTCGCGCGTGACGGGGTGTCGTGCAGATACACCGAATAGGGATTGTCGAAATCGAACTTGTACCGCCCCAGCGCGCTCTGCGTACCAGCGGCCTGCTGCAGCCGCGTGCCGCCGATCACCTTGAAGCCATTGCGCTTCAGGTATCCCGGATTGGCCTTTTCCTTCGGCCACAGTTCGCGCGTCGCGATCGAGGTCGGGACGTTCCAGGGCGGGTTGATCACGACGCTATGGATCGTCGAGGTCAGCATTGGCGTCTCGTCGCCGGGGCGCCCGGTGACCGCGCGCATCGAAGTGATCGGCCGGTCGCCGTCGAATACCGTCAGGACCGCGGCGGCGATGTTCACCTGGATGCGATCCTTGGGCAGCTCCTGCGGCAGCCAGCGCCAGCGCTCCATGTTCGCCATGATCTGGCGGACGCGATCGGTCGCCGAGACGTTCAGCGCACCCAGCGTCTGCCCCGACACGATCCCGCTCGGATTGAGTCCGTAGCGCCGCTGCGCGCGACGTACCCCCTCGAGCAGCGCAGCGTCGAACCTGTCGCCGCCGGCCGATACGTCCTTGTCCTCGATCGCAAGGCGCTGGCGCAGCGCGGTCACGCGTGGGCCCGTCGCGCCGATCGTCATATCCGGGCCACTCGCCAGCATGGACCAACCGCCCGCCGCCGCGATCGCGCGATAGCGCTCGAGCCCGGCCTTGAGCCCGTCATACCCTGAATAGGGCGGTGGCAACGCGGCGAACCACGCGGCGATCCGGTCACGCTTCACCGCGTCGGCAAAGCCCGGCAGCGGATCGAAGGCGGGCGGGCGCATGCCCCAGTCCCGCTGGAAGTCCGCTTCGGACAACCGCCCGGCATGGACGGCGCGGGCATGGTCGAGCGCTTCGCGGACCAATGTGTCATTGTCGACGTCGAGCACCAGCGCCGGCCGCGCGAACGCGAGCCCCTGCCCCATCGTGTCCGACGCAAGCAGCTTCTGCAGCTGCTTGACCTGGGCAACGGACAGCACCGGCATGCGAACGGTAGGCACCACCGGCGGCACCGCCATCCGCGGCGTCATCGCCTGGGCCGGAAGCGCAGGCTGGCTGGCCGGCGGGGCCGATGGGGCGACGGGCCTTTGCGGCTGGGTCTGGAACAGTTGCGGCGGTACCAGCTGCTCCTGCGCCGCTCGGGCCGAAACGGCGTCGACCGGGAGCAACAGGGCCACCACCGCGGCACCGCTCAGCATCGTGCCGAACCAGGGGGCGTTCGTCTTTGTCTTTGAAAGGCTTTGCATAGCGTCCCTATAGCGATCGCGTCCTGCGTCGCACGGGCAATATCGCCCTAGCCTGAATTAAGCCCGGACGACGCGATATTTCCCGCCGCCTTGATGACTATCACAGGGCCCAACGCCCCCTTCGGCCTGGGCACGGCCGTGCCCGTCATTTGCGCGCCGCCCGAGTCGCGTCGCGCTCCGCCGCGAACGGCTCGGACGCGTTCCAGACTGGCCATGCCGTCCCCTCGGCGACCTCGCGGCCCAGCGCATAGGCGACGCTACCCTCCTGCGCGGCGCCGGTCATGTCCCAGCGCGCGTCGAACTCGTCGCAGGTCTGGTGATAGCATCGTGCGTTGAACCGATCGCGCATCGCCTCGCCTGCCTTCGTCCCGCCCGTCACGAGATCGCGGCCCGCGCGGAAATACACCCCCGGCACGCCCTTCTGCGCGAGCGCATAATGGTCCGAGCGGTAATACCAGCCCGCCTCGGTATTCTCCTCGGGCACGATCCGCAGCCCCTGCACCGCCGCAACCCGCTCGAGATCGCGCTCCATCGGCGTTCGCCCGACGCCGATCAGCTCGAGATCACGCGTCCGCCCCAGCACGACATGCGGGTCGAGATTGAACTGTGCTGCGGTCGTCGCGAGCGGCAGGACGGGGTGGTCGGCATACCAGCTTGCGCCGAGCAGCCCCTTTTCTTCCGCAGTCCACAGCGCGAACACGACGGAACGCCGCGGCCGGGCGGCGCCGGCATAGGCGTGCGCGATCTCGAGTAGCGTCGCGGTGCCGGTCCCGTTGTCGATCGCGCCGTTGCGGATCCGGTCCGCGGGCGGATCGAACGCGTTCTCCCCATAGGCATCCCAATGCGCGCCATAGAGAATGCTGCCCGCCGCGGGATCGGTGCCCGGAAGAACGCCGACGACATTGTGGCTCGCGACATGTTCCATCCTTGTTTCGACCCGCGCCGACAGGGTCGCCCCCTTCAACATGATCGCAGCGAAATCGGCGCGCTGTGCCGCAGCCTTCGCCGCGGCATAATCCAGCCCCGCCTGCCGCAGCAGACGGATTCCAATGTCGTTGCGCAGGTTGCCGCGCAGTCCGAACGCCGCAGGCACCGTCCCGGTGTCGAGCGCATAGCCCGGTACCGCGTCGCCGTTCGCGATCTGCAGCCAGGGATAGCTGGCTGGGAACGTCTCGTGGATCGTCAGGAACGCCGCAGCGCCGCGCTTCTGCGCCTCGGTGAGCTTGGTTCGCGCAGCAGGGCTCGACGCGCGTCCGCCGAATCCCAGGTCGCACCCCGCCTCGACATCGGGATCGCCGGCCAGGGCGACGACGATCTTGCCGCGCACATCGACCCCGCGATACGGATCATAGCCGAGCTTCGGCTCGACCACGCCATAGCCGACAAACACGATATCGGCATGATCGAGCGCGGTCGTGCCGACGATCCGCGACGATGCCGCGATCTCGATCCCCGGCCGTAATGGCACCGACTGATCGCCGAGATGCAGCGTGAAGGTTGCGGCATCGCGGGTCCAGCGCAGCAGGGGCATACGCTGCCGATAGCTGGCGCCGGCAATGGGTTTCAGCCCGAGTTGCTTGAAGCGTCGCTCGAGGAATTCGAGCGTGACCGCCTCACCCGCTTGAGTAGGCCCGCGCCCGTGGAATGCATCCGCGCTCAGTGTCTTGACGTCCGCCTTGATCCGGTCCGGCGACAGGATGGTCGGCCGTGGATCAGCGGCGATGGCGGCGGTAGTGGCCGAGACGGTGAGCAGCAGCAGCGGCAGGAGGCGTTTCATCGGCATAACCTGCCCGCGATGTGTCACGTGCACAAGCGAACGAATGAGATCGCACGCTATTCCCGCGCCTTAGGCCGCGATCTTCAGCCCGGCAGACGAACCTGAACGCGGCGAAAGCGCGCTTCGACAAAGCTGTAGACGCCGAACAATCCCAGCCCGACGCCCGTCGCGGCCAACAGCCATTTGCCCCCCGGCTGGTCCTGCAGCATCGCCAGCGCGTCGGCCATGCCGCCGGCTTCGGTCGCATGCGCCTGCCATGCCGCGACCGCGAAAAAGCCCGCGATGATCGTGAAGACGACCGCGCGGGCGCCATACCCCAGCCGCCCCATCGTGCAGACATAGGAAGGCAGCGAGCCGTCATTGTGCAGGTCCTTGACGAAATCGCCCTTCAAGGCTTTCTTCGCCTGCATCACCGCCGCGGTGAGGATACCGATTGCGACCACGGCAACCAGCACGCGGCCGAACGGCACCGACAGCAGCCAGCCGGTCCAGTCGCGGGCACTCTCGTCACCCGGGGACTGCCCGCCGCCGCCCGTCCTTGGTTGCCAGGCGAGACGTGCCGCACTCCAGGCAAGGATGAGGTGGGCGATCCCGCTGACGACGTGCCCGATCCGGGTCAAGGCGCCCTTGGCGTCGCGCATGATCTGCTCCGGATCGGCGATCGCTTCGGTCAGCCGCCATACCGCATAGCCGAGCAGACCCGCGGCAATGACGGCCAGCAGGACGGCACCGAGCTGCTCGTCCGCCAGCGATCCGATCGCACCCTGATTGTCGGCGATCGTTCCGCCGCGCATTGCGGCATCGACCGCAAACCAGGCAACCAGACAATAAACCAGCCCGCGCGCGGCGAAGCCGAGACGTGCGAGTTGCGTCGCACGGACATCCGAGATGGTCACCGCAAATCCCCCTGGATCATATTGATCGTTACGCCGGCTAAACCCGCCGTGCGCAGCGACGTTCCGCCGGCGGTCACGACATCGCCGCGGCGACGCGGATCGGCGCAGCCCGGTACCGCGCCCGGGCCGCACCGGACCGTCAGGCGTGGATCACCTCTGCGGCGTCCGCGAAGGGGACCGGAAGGCGTGCAATCGCGGGATGCGCGATCAGGTAGCCCTGGCACAACCGTACCCCGAGCGCGCACAACGCCGCCAGTTCGCCCGAAGTCTCGATCCCCTCGGCGATCGGGATGATGCCAAGTTCGTCGCACAATGCGATGACCGCGGCGACGATCGACCGCTTCACGGCGGACCCGTCGATCCCGCGGATCAATGCCATGTCGATCTTGATGACATCGGGATTGAGTTCGGCAAGCAGCCCTAGCCCCGCATAGCCCGCGCCGAAATCGTCGATCGCGGTCACGAACCCTTGTGCACGGTACGCCTCGATGATCCGCCGTACATGCGGCACGTCGTGCATGCGTTCGTTCTCGGTGAATTCGAACATCAGGTTGCGCTTGTCGAAGCCGACCCGCGCCGCTGCCCCCAGCGTCGCCCGGATACAGGCATTGGGTTCATAGACCGCGTTAGGCATGAAATTGATCGACAGCTTCACGTCCTCGCCCGGCGTGAACAGCGCGCCAGCCATCTCAACCGCGCGCACACGGCAGGCCTGATCGAACCCGTAAATCATGTCCCCCGACACCCTGTCGAGGATCGCCCCCGCGCCCGCACCGTCGGTGCCGCGAACCAGCGCTTCATAGGCCCAGACCCGCTTCGTCGCGATGTTGACGATCGGCTGGAACGCCATCGTGAAATCGAACGGGAGCATGCTGCCGGTGCCACAGGCACCGCACGTCACACGGGTCGCCGTCTCGACTGGTGCGATCGCGTCCGCTGGAGCGCGGGCTGCAGCCCGGAATGGGGCGGGGTCGATAAATGTCACTGTCGCTCCTTACCGCGCTCTATAGGGGCCGGACGGGCATGAGGACCGGCGCGACGCCACCTCACTCCAAACTCGGTGAGTTCATTGTTAATCTACAACAATTAACAGAATGAGTAGTACTGTTTTGTTATCATAGATCAAGTATTATTTAGCTGTGCAAACGTGCGTCAATTGGTTGGTGGACGGCGGCGATAGCTCAGCGCTTCCGCGACATGGATACGCGCCACGTGATCGGCGCCGGCCAGATCCGCGATCGTCCGCGCGACGCGCAGTATCCGGGTATAACCCCGCGCGGTCAGCCGCATCGCCTCTGCCGCCTGCACCAGCAGACGCTGTCCTGGCGCATCGGGGGCAGCGATCGATTCGAGCAACGGGCCGTCCGCCTCGGCATTCGTCCGCACGGGATGATCACGATAGCGCTCCGTCTGCACCCTGCGGGCGGCGGCCACTCGCACTGCCACCGCTGCCGATCCCTCGCCGGCCTGGGGCAGGACGAGATCCGCCGCCGTGACCGCTGCCACGTCGATATGCAGGTCGATTCGGTCGAGCAGCGGCCCGGACACCTTGGCCTGATAGTCCGCGGCGCAGCGCGGTGCCCGCGCACAGGCGAGGCCGGCATCGCCGAGATGACCGCAACGACACGGATTCATCGCCGCGATCAGCTGGACGCGGGCGGGGAAGGTCACATGCGCATTGGCGCGGGCAACGCTGATCGTTCCCGTCTCGAGCGGCTGGCGCAGCGAATCGAGCACCGCCCGCTGGAACTCGGGCAATTCGTCGAGGAACAGCACACCCAGATGCGCCAGGCTGACCTCCCCGGGCTTCACCTTCAGCCCTCCCCCGGTCAGCGCAGCCATCGACGCCGAATGATGCGGGCTGCGGAACGGCCGAGTCCGGGTCAGCCGTCCCCCCGACAACGTGCCCGCGACCGACTGGACCATCGACACTTCGAGCGCCTCGGCGGGGTCGAGTGGCGGCAGGATCCCCGGCAGGCACGCTGCCATCAGTGATTTGCCCGACCCCGGCGGACCACACATCAACAGATTGTGCCCACCCGCCGCAGCGACCTCCAGTGCGCGCTTGGCGGTCTCCTGCCCACGAACCTGCGCAAGGTCCGGCCCGGCCGGCGCGACATCGACCTCGCCAGGCTGGGGCGCGCGCAGCAGGCCATGGCCTTTGAAATGGTTGATCAGCGCGAGCAGGTCGGGCGCGGCAACCACCTCGATCGACCCGGCCCAAGCCGCTTCAGACCCCTGCGAGGCCGGGCAGATCAGGCCCTTACCCTCGTTCGACGCATGCAGCGCGGCGAGCAGGACACCGGGCGACGCGGTGATGCGCGCATCGAGGCCGAGCTCGCCGACGACGACATAATCGGCAAGCATTTCGACATCGATCACCCCCATCGCCGCCAGCAATGCGAGCGCGACAGGAAGATCGAAATGCGATCCTTCTTTTGGCAGATCGGCAGGCGACAAGTTCACCGCGATCCGTTTCGGCGGCAATGCCAGCCCCATCCCCGCGATCGCGCCGCGGACCCGCTCGCGGCTCTCGCCGACCGCCTTGTCCGCCAGCCCGACGAGGTTAAAGGCGGGAAGTCCCGGAATCAGCTGGACTTGTACTTCGACGGCGCGCGCTTCCAGCCCCAGATATGCCACTGTCGACACGATCGCCGCCATGAAAATCCCCCGCCGAGGCGCTCGTCATGGCGGATCGCCACCGTCACGCCCTATTCATACCGGATTTGGCCTTTGGGCAATGGCAGGCGGCACGGTGCCGTCTTGCCAACCTAACACACCGGTCCCAAATGCCTCGCGTGAACGCCGTCCGCTCCTCGACCTATCGTTTCGTTCAGTTGCTGTGCGGCGGGATGATGATCCTTGCCGCCCCCCTGCTGACACCGGTGCCCGGACCGGCGGGGGTCTTCGTGTTTGCCGGCGGCATGGTTCTGGTTCTGCGCAACTCGCCACGGGCACGGCGACGCTGGGGCCGGCTGAAGCGCCGCTGGCCGCGGGGTGGCCATTTCGTCGACCGGATGATGCGCCGGCGCAGCGCGTTGCGACGGCACGCCCGTGATCGTGCCGCCGCGGTTTCGCAGCGAGGCGATTCAGCGAAGACGGAGCGCGTGAATTGACTTGTCCGCCTAGTTTGCCTAAGCGCCCACCCATCAAGGCCGTCCCCGTGGCGGCCGTTTTCTATTTGATGACCTAGGGAATGACCAATGAAGCGGACCTTTCAGCCGAGCAACCTGGTACGTGCACGCCGTCACGGCTTCCGCGCACGGATGGCCACGGTCGGCGGCCGGGCAGTGATCCACGCCCGCCGCGCCCGCGGTCGCAAGAAGCTGTCGGCCTGACCGTCGCGGCCGGCGATGCCGGCCTGACGATCATGTCGAAACGCCGCGATTTTCTCGCGGCGAATTCGGGGAAGCGCGCACCGATGCCGGGATTCGTCCTGCTCATGCGCCCCCGCGATGACGGTGACGAGACGATGCGAATCGGCTTCACCGTCACCAAGAAGATCGGCAATGCCGTTGTCCGTAACCGCATGAAACGGCGGTTGCGGGCTTTGGCGCGTGAGCTGTTGGCGGAACGCGGTGTCGCCGGCGCCGATCATGTACTGATCGGCCGCAATGGCGGCATCGAGCGCGATTACGCGCTGTTGCGGACCGAACTTGGCAAGGCTTTTCGCAAGGTCACGCCGCAAGCAGCAGCTGCTGCTTCAGTGGATACCACCACCCCGGCGAAGGCCGTGGCCCAGGTGGGGAAGCCCCTTTAATGCATCGCAGCCGCTCGTCACTAGCGTCCCCCAACTGGGCGCCGGCCTACGCCGGGGTGGTCCGCAGTCTGGAGTGGCGCTGTCCCGAAGGCGCGATCTTGCACCGCTTCTTGTTCTCCCGCGAGAGTGGGAGTCCAGTCTGGATCCCCGCCTTCGCAGGGAAACAGTTCTGGGGTGCACTGGTCCCGGCCGCATTGTGCTAGCCCGCCTCCTCATCCTCGTCGCGCGCGGCTGGCAACTCGGTCCTTCGCTGGTCCTGCCGTCGAGCTGTCGCTACGATCCTTCCTGTTCCGCCTATGCAATCGAGGCCGTTGGGCGCTATGGCGCGCGCAAGGGGGGCTGGTTGGCGGCGAAGCGCATCGCGCGCTGCCATCCGTGGGGCGGGTACGGACCCGACCCAGTCCCAGAGCTGAAGCCTGAGAAATTGAAAGACGCCGCCCTGTGAAAGACGACAAGCAGAATTTCGTGCTGTTCGCGGTTATCGCGGCGCTGATCTTGTTCGGATGGCCGATGATCCAGGGCAAGTTCTTCCCGACGGCCAATCCACCGGTGACGAAAATCGAAGGCGGCAAGACCAAGCCCGTCGCGAATCCCGCCGCCGATCCGGCTGCCGACGGTGGCGCCGCAGTGCGCGATCGCGCCGCGGTCATTGCCGAGACCCCGCGCGTTCGTATCGAAACCCCGCGGGTGTCCGGCTCGATCAACCTGAAGGGTGCGCGGATCGATGATCTCGTTCTCAAGGGCTATGACGAGACCGTCGCGAAGGATTCTCCGCCGATCCGTCTGCTTTCACCGGCCGGTGCACCGGACGCCTATTTTGCGAGCTTCGGTTGGCGCGCGCAGGGGCTTGCCCCTCCCGCCGCCGACGCCGTCTGGACCGCGTCGGGCGCAACGACGCTGACGCCCACGACTCCGGTCACGCTTGATACAACCAACGCCACGGGCCAGCGCTTCCGCATCCAGATCGCGGTCGACGGCGACTACATGTTCACGGTACGCCAGACAGTCCTCAACGCGGGCACCGCGCCCGTCCCAGTTGCCACCTATGGCCTCGTCAACCGTGTCGGCATCTCCAAGGATCCGTCGTCGATGACGATCCACGTTGGGCCGATGTCGGTCGACAATGGCGGCGCGCATTACCGTCCGAACTACAAGGACATCGACGAGGCTCCGCAGAAGTTTTCGACCACCGGCGGCTGGCTTGGCTTCACCGACAAATACTGGCTGACCGCGCTGGTCCCCGATCAGGGTCAGGCGTTTGACGGCCAGTTCCGTGCCGGCGCCAACAAGGCCTATCAGGCCGACTACGCGCTGCAGCCCAAGCTCATCGCCCCCGGCCAGGCGGTGACCCAGACGTCGCGCTTCTTTGCGGGCGCGAAGGAGGTCCGGCTGCTCGATCGCTATACCGATCAGGCGGGCGGCGTCGCCAAGCTCGATTATGCAATCGACTGGGGCTGGTTCCGGATCGTCGAGAAGCCGATCTTCTATTATCTCGACTGGCTGTACCGCACGGTCGGCAATTTCGGCGTCGCGATCATCCTGCTGACGGTGACGATCCGCGGCCTGCTCTTCCCGATCGCGCAGCGCCAGTTCAAGTCGATGGCCGCAATGCGCGCCGTCCAGCCCAAGACCAAGGCGCTGCAGGAGAAGTACAAGGACGACAAGGTCCGCATGCAGCAGGAGGTCATGGCGCTGTACAAGGCGGAGAAGGTCAACCCGCTCGCGGGTTGCGCGCCGACGCTGCTGCAGATCCCGATCATGTACGCGCTGTACAAGGTGCTGATGCTGACGATTGAAATGCGTCACCAGCCGTTCGTCGCATGGATCAAGGATCTGTCCGCGCCCGATCCGCTGACGCCGCTCAACCTGTTCGGTCTGTTGCCGTTCACCCCGCCGCACATGATCGCGATCGGCATTGTCCCGATCATCCTCGGCATCAGCATGTACTTCCAGTTCAAGCTGAACCCGACGCCGATGGACGACACGCAGAAGCAGGTCTTCAAGCTGCTGCCCTGGGTGCTGATGTTCGTGATGGCGCCGTTCGCCGTCGGTCTTCAGGTCTACTGGATCACGTCCAACTGCCTGACGATCCTTCAGCAGAAGCTCCTCTACGCCCGGCATCCGGGCCTGCAAGCACCGGTGACCAAGTGAACGACCTTCCGACCGCCGCCCCGAATCTGGGTCCCGATCTCGAGCAGACCGACGCGCCGTTCACCGCGGAGCAGCTCGAGCATGCGCGCAAGCTGTTCGCCGGCCATGTCGGCTTCCTGAAATCGGCACCGACGCTCGAATTCCTGCCCGATGCGTCGGTGCCGGAGGTGGCGTTTGCCGGGCGGTCGAACGTCGGCAAGTCGTCGCTGCTCAACGCGCTGACCGGCCGCAATTCGATGGCGCGTACGTCGAACACGCCCGGACGTACGCAGGAACTGAACTTCTTCGAGGTCGGCGCGCCGCTCGCGTTCCGCCTCGTCGACATGCCCGGCTATGGCTTTGCCAAGGCGCCCAAGGATGTCGTCAAGAAGTGGCGCTTCCTGATCAACGACTTCCTTCGCGGCCGCGACGTGCTCAAGCGCGCGCTCGTGCTGATCGACTCGCGCCACGGCATCAAGGACGTCGATCGCGAGATCCTTGAGATGCTCGACAAGGCTGCGGTCAGCTATCGCATGGTGCTGACCAAGGCGGACAAGATCAAGGCATCGGAACTCGTCGAGGTCACCGAGCGCACCGCGGTCGAGGCCCGCAAGCGCCCCGCCGCGCATCCCGACATCCTCGTGACGTCGAGCGAATACGGCATGGGCATCCCCGAACTGCGCGCGGCGGTCGTCGAAGCCGTCAGCTGACGCCCGTGCATCCGGCGAGGGCGGCAGAGATTGCCCTCGCCGCTCCCGCCCGCTAGTCCCCGGGCCATGAAACTCGTCATCGGCAACAAGGCCTATTCCTCCTGGTCGCTTCGCGGCTGGCTCGCCTGCAAGCAGTCCGGGCTGCCCTTCGACGAGGTCGTCGTCCCGCTCTACGATGCGGAATGGGAAAAGCGGCGCCAGGGCGATGAATTCGCCCCCTCGTCGGGCAAGGTGCCGATCCTCTGGGATGGCGAGGCGGTCGTATGGGACAGCCTGGCGATCGTCGACTATCTCGCGGACAAGGTGGGTCGCGACCGCTTCTGGCCCGAAGACGAGGCGGCCCGCGCCATGGCCCGCTCGATGGCGGCCGAAATGCATTCGAGCTTTGCCGCGCTGCGCAAGAAGCACAGCATGAACGTCCGCCAGATCTTTCCGGCACAGCGCCCCGACGACGATGTCCTGGTCGATCTCCAGAGGATCATGGAGCTCTGGGCTCAGGCGCGCGCGCGCTTTGGCGGTGGCGGCGATTTCCTGTTCGGGACGTTCGGCGCGGCCGACATCATGTACGCGCCCGTCGTCACGCGGATCGTCACCTATCAGTTGCCGATCGCCCGGTTCGCGCAGGGCTATATGCAGGCGATGTTCGACCACCCCTTCATGCAGGACTGGATCGCCGGTGCGCAGGAAGAGGACTGGGTGATCGAACAATATGAGCAGCCGGCACCGAGCGCGCTGCGGTGATCGATCCGTTGGCGCTGGCGCAGGCGCTGCTGGCCGAGGACAGCGTCACGCCGGCGCGGGGCCGCGTGTTCGACGTGCTGGAGGCGGCGCTGACGCCGATCGGCTTTGACGTCGACCGCTTCACGATCGGCGAAGCGCCCGACGGTCCGGTCGAGAACATGCTCGCGGTCCGGACCGGATCGGGGCCACACCTGGCATTTGCAGGGCATCTCGACGTCGTCCCCCCGGGCGAGGGGTGGCAGGGCTCGCCCTGGTCGGCGGAGGTTCGCGACGGCCTGCTCTACGGGCGCGGCGCGGTCGACATGAAGGGCGCGATCGCCGCCTTTGCCGCTGCCGCCAGCCGGACCGACGCGGGCACCGTGTCACTGATCATCACCGGGGACGAGGAAGGTCCTGCCACCTTCGGGACGCGCGCGCTGATCGACCGGATGGCGTCACGGGGCATCCGTCCCGACCAGTGCATCGTCGGCGAGCCGACCTCCACCGCCGCGCTCGGCGACACGATCAAGATCGGCCGGCGCGGCTCGGTCAATATCTGGATCAGCGTCCCCGGGCGGCAGGGTCACGTCGCCTATCCGCATCTCGCCGACAACCCCATCCCACGGCTGGTCGAGATCCTTGCCGAGATCGAAACCGTCGCGCTCGACCAGGGCAATGCCTGGTTCCAGCCGTCGAACATCGAGGTCACCGATATCGCGGTCGGCAATCCCGCGCATAACGTCATCCCGGCCGCAGCGTCGGCGCGGCTCAGCATCCGGTTCAACGACACGCATAGCGGTGACGCGCTGATCGCCCGGATCGCCGCGCTAGCGGCTCGGCATGATCCAGCAGCGGTCGTCACCGGTCGCGTGTCGGGTGAAGCCTTTCTGACGGAACCCGGGCCGCTGTCGACGCTGGTGTCGGACGCGATCACCGCGGTGACGGGGGTCGTTCCCGACCTGTCGACGACGGGCGGCACGTCCGACGCGCGGTTTCTGGCGAAGCTGTGCCCGGTGGTCGAATTCGGGCTGATCAATGCGACGATGCACAAGCTCGACGAGGCGGTTGCGGTCGAGGACCTGTACCGCCTGACCGACATCTATGCCGATGTCATCGTCCGCGCGGTCGAGCGGGGATAGCGCGGGACGGGTATCACCCCAGGTCGCGGCTGCGACGCAGGATGATGTAGAGTGCCCCTGCCCCGCCATGCCGGGGATGCGCGCCGCGTACCGCGACGATCCCGCCGGCATGACGCGAGATCGATAGCCAGTCGATGACCGCCGCACGGATCGCGCCGCGGGCATGCGGCCGTTCGCTCTCGGGGCGGGGTGGCTTGCCCGTCACCAGCAACAGCACGCGGTCGCCGCGGGCGATCGCGCGGGACAGGCCGGTGTCGAGGATTGCATGCGCGGAGGCGAGCGTGTGGCCGTGAAGGTCGATCGAGCTGTCGGGACTGACCGCGCCGCGCAGCAGTCGCTTGTCCCAGCCGCCGTCGAGCGTGTTCGCCGGTGACAAGGTGCGCGCCGCCGCCTTCAGCGGCGCGGCGCCGGGTGGGGGTGGGAGCGTTGGCAGGCGGATGCCCTTGGTCGGCTTTACCTTGCGCGTCGTCGCGACGGGCGCAGCAACCGGGACGACCGGGGGCACGAGCTTGGGGACCGCGCGCATTGGGCGCACGGTCTGCATCACGCGCGCCCAGAGATGCGCCTCGTCAGGGTTGAGCGGACGATCCGTCATAGCGCGCCCCGTTCGCAGTTGCGGCGTTAAGCCGTGCGGTGGTGCCGATCGGGAGCAGCAGGAACGCGGTGCCGCGCCCCGCCATGCCGCCCGCGGTCGCTTCGGCAGCGGCTCCGGCGCCCCAGAAGGTGTCGAACCGGTTGCTGCCCTTGATCGCGCCACCGGTATCCTGGACGATCCACAGCCCGGTCGCATCCTGCCGGTCGAGCGACAGGATCACCGGCGCGCCGAGCGGCACAAACTTCACGTCCGCCGCCGCGCTGACCTGCCCGGTCACGGGATAGCCCATTGCCCCCTGTGGCGCGCCGTCGAGTTCGCGGAAGAACACGAAGCTCTTGTTCTCGCGCATGATCGCCTGCCCCTCGACGGGGTGATCGTGGAGCCACTGCACGATGCCCTGCATCGACGTCTGGCCGGGCTGCAACAGCCCGCGCGTCTTCATCAGCGCGCCGATGCCGGTATAGTCGCGGCCGTTCTGCGTATCGTAGCCAATCCGGAGGATCGACCCGTCGGGCAGGCGGAGCCGCCCCGACCCCTGGATCTGCAGGAAGAAGAGCTCGACCGGATCCTTCGCCCAGGCGAGGATCGGCGCGGTCTCCGCAAGCGCGCCCTGCTCGATCGCGGTCCGGTCGTAATAAGGAATGAAGTTCGAGCCCGACACGCGGCCGCGGATCTTCTTGCCTTTCAGCGATGTCGAAAAGGCACCGAGATCGACGTCGATCAGATCGCGCGGGCGCCCATAGACCGGGGCATAGCCGTCGCGACGTTCGAGCGAGCCGGCGATCTCGGGCTCGTAATAGCCGGTTGCGAAGGCCTTGCCGTCGCCGACCTGGACCGCCTCGAACCACTGGGTGAAGAATGCGCGCGCGCCACCGGGCCCGGTCGCCTGTGCCGCGGCGCAGGCGGGCTGCCAATCGGCGCCGCGCGTCAGCCCCGACTGGTCGGAGCGACGCTGCAAGCCAGGGCAGCTCGTGACGAAGGCGAGACGTGCAGCCTCGGCCTGCGCATCGCTGATCGGCAGCGTTGCGAGCGACGGCCCCGGCGTTACGCCGGCCGTGACCGCACTGACCGGGGCGAGCGCGCCGGGCAGAGGCGGAGCGACAGGAACGGCAGCCAGCGGAACCGCCCCGACGATGCGGGCGGGTATCTGGATGCCGCGAATGTTGCGAATGTTGTCACTGTTTGGGGTAAATTGACCCCGGGGCGGCTTTCCGGCGGTGGCCGCCGGCGATGCGGTGCCCGGCGAGGACGGGCGGTCGGTCGGTGCCGCGACACCGCCGACGCACCCGCTGAGTGCCAGGGCCAGCGCGAACGAACCGCCAATCCCCCTGATCGCGCGCGTCACGCCTCGTCGGTGTCCGCGAGCTTCCAGTTCGGGCCGGCGCTTTTCAGCGTCCGGACGAACGTCCAGATGTCATGCGTCTCGACCGCGTCGGTCAGTGACCCGGCGATGACTTCGCCCGCCTCGTTCCGCGTGATCGCGGCGATGTCCGCATCGAAGCGCACCGAGATCCGGGCTTCGCGGCCCGAGACCGATGCGTCGGCGATCACCGCGCGTTCGATCGTCACCAGACGATTGTCGAGCGTCTCGCCGGCCGCTTCGCGCGCCGCGATCGCCTCGACGAACGCGGTGCGGACGTCGTCCTCCGCCAGATCGGCGAGCGTATCGGCATCACCCTTCCAGAAGGCTTCCAGCGTCATGCGATAGGCCGCCTGCGCGCCTTCGAGGAACTGGTTGACGTCGAAGCCGGGCTCGACGGCGATGATCGAGCGCAGGCCGGGTTCGGCGCGCGCATCGATGTTGCGGTTCGCGATCGTCCGCTGTTCGGCGGCCGCATCGATCGTGCGCGGGATCGTGACGGGTATGGACCGCTCCTCTGCCGCACGCGGCAGGGGCTGCTGTTCATGACCGGTCCGCTTTCCGAGCACGCTATAAAGACGCATCGCCAGGAACCCTGCGACCATCGCGAGAAGTACTACGTAAAACAACCGTGCCTCCGATCTTCGTCCCAACATAGGGCAACGGCGTCTCTTTTCAAACCCGCCTAGGATTCCGTGGGATCCGTAGCCGTTGAAACACCCGTCGGGCACTGCTACGCGCACTGCCTCAAGACACGAACGCGCGACCCGTCCGCTTCGGTCCCACCTCATTTATACGAAGGATTCGCAGATCATGGACGACCAGAACGGCATGTCGATCGCGGATCAGCCGCTTGCCAATGGTGCCGACGAAGCGCCCGCCGCCGGCCTGATCTCGCAATACGTCAAGGATCTCTCGTTCGAGAACCCCAACGCGCCCGCAGTCTACCAGAACCAGACCCCGCCCGCGATCGACGTCCAGTTCAACATCGGCGCGGCGCAGGTCGGCGACGAGGTGCACGAGGTCGTGCTGAAGATCGACGTCCGCGCCGAGACCGACGGCCAGGTCGCCTTCATCGTCGACCTGTCCTTTGCGGGCCTGTTCGGGCTGCGCAACATTCCGGCCGAGCATGTCCAGCCCTTCCTGCTGGGCGAGGCCCCACGCCTGCTGTTCCCGTTCGCACGCCGCGTGCTGTCGGATGCGGTGCGTGACGGCGGCTTCCCGCCGCTGCTGCTCGAGCCGATCGATTTCGCGCAGCTCTATCTCCAGCAGTCCGAGCAGCAGGGCATCCAGCCGAACGTCGGCGATTTCGGCCAGGCGTGAAGCCCGGACCGGAGGGCGCATAGGTGAACCTGACCAAGGCGCTGGGATCGGTTGGCGGGCTGACGCTCGCCAGCCGCATCCTGGGGCTGGTGCGCGATTCGCTGTTCGCGCGGTTCGTCGGCGCGGGGTTCGCATCGGATGCGTTCCTGATCGCCTTCCGCCTTCCCAACATGTTCCGCGCCCTCTTCGCCGAGGGCGCGTTCTCGGCCGCGTTCATCCCGATGTTCAACCGCAAGGTCGGCGACAAGGATGGCCGCGGTCTGCCCGACGGCATCGCCTTTGCCGAGGACGCGCTGTCGGTGCTGCTGCCGGTGCTGATCGGCATGACGGTGCTGCTCGAGATTGCGGCATGGCCCGTCACGTGGCTGCTGACCTTCGGGTTCAACGGGGCGAGCGCGGAGCGGTTTGCCTATGTGGTCCACCTGTCGCGGATCACCCTGCCCTATCTGCTGCTGATCAGCCTCGTCTCGCTGCTCGGCGGGATCCTCAATTCACTGCATAAATTCTGGATCAACGCTGCGGCGCCGATCCTGCTCAACGCGACGCTGATCGCCGCGCTGCTGCTGTTCCACGAGCGGCTGCCGCTGATGACCGTGCGCAACCAGGCGATCGCGGTGACGGTGTCGGGCGCGCTCCAGCTGCTCTGGCTGATCTACGCCTGCCGCAGATCGGGCGTCGTGCTCCGGCTGAAGCGGCCCCAGCTCAATCCCGAGGTGAAGCGGCTGATGTCGCTGATCTGGCCCGCCGCCGCGGGTGCGGGTGCGGTGCAGATCAACCTCGTCGTCTCGACCGCGCTCGCCGCCGCGCTCCTGCCCGCGGGCTCGGTCTCGTACATCTATTTTGCGGACCGGCTGAACCAGCTGCCGCTCGGGCTGATCGGCATCGGGCTCGGCACCGTCCTGCTCCCCACCATCTCGCGCCAGCTCGGTCGCGGCGAGGAGACGGAGGCGATGGCGACGCAGAACCGCGGCATGGAGCTCGCGCTGTTCCTGACGCTGCCCGCGACGGTGGCGCTGATCGTCTGTGGCGTGCCGATCGTCGGTGCGCTGTTCCAGCACGGCAAGTTCGCGCTCGACGACAGCATCCTGACCGCGCAGGCGCTCGCCGCCTTCTCGATCGGGCTGCCGTCCTACATCCTCGTGAAGGTGCTGACGCCGGGCTATTATGCGCGGTCCGACACGAAGACGCCGGTGCGCTATGCGACGATGTCGATGGTCGTGAACCTCGTCCTCAACCTCGCCTTCATCAAGCCGCTCGGCCATATGGGCCCGCCGCTCGCCACCGCGATCGCGAGCACGGTCAACGTCGCGATGCTGTATCGCACGCTCGTCCGTCGCGGGCATTTCGTCCCCGATGCGCGGCTGGTACGGCGGACGTGGCGGCTGCTGGTCGCCGCGCTGATCATGGGCGGGGTGATGTATTTCCTCAACGACCTGTTCCAGCCGTTCGTCACGGGCAGCGGAACCGAGCGCTGGGGGGCGATGCTCGTGCTGGTCGCGACCGGCGGGGTCGTCTATGCGATCGCCACCCTGCTCACCGGCGCGTTCCGGCTGGGCGACATCTCCACGCTCCTGCGTCGTTCCAAATAAGGTTTTCCCATGCGCGTCGTCTCCGGCATCAAGCCCACCGGTAATCTCCATCTCGGCAATTACCTGGGGGCGGTGAAGCAATGGGTGACGTTGCAGGACGACGTCGTCGCGCAGGGCGGGGAGTCGATGTTCTTCATCGCCGACCTGCACGCGCCGACCGAATGGATCGCGCCGGCCGAACTGTCGTCACACACGCTCGAGGTTGCCGCGACGATGATCGCGGCGGGCGTCGATCCGGCCAAGTCGATCCTGTTCAACCAGGCGCGTGTGCCCGCGCACAGCGAGATGGCGTGGCTGCTCAACACCGTCGCGCGCGTCGGCTGGCTGAACCGCATGACGCAGTTCAAGGACAAGGCGGGCAAGAACCGCGAGGGCGCGAGCGTCGGGCTGTATGACTATCCGGTGCTGATGGCGGCCGACGTGCTTCTCTACAACGCGACTCACGTGCCGGTCGGCGAGGACCAGAAGCAGCATCTCGAGCTCGCGCGCGATATCGCGACCAAGTTCAACGGCGATTACGGCGTCGACCTGTTCACGCTCCCCGCGCCGCTGATCAGCAAGGCGGCGCCGCGGATCATGTCGTTGCGCGATGCGTCGGCCAAGATGTCCAAGTCGAACCCGTCCGAACAGTCGGTGGTCAAGCTGATCGACAGCGACGACACGATCGCGGACAAGTTCCGCAAGGCGAAGACCGATCCCGACCTGCTGCCCGCGACCGTCGACGAGCTCGGCGACCGGGCGGAGGCGCGCAACCTGCTGACGATCTATGCCGCGCTGGCGGACAGCGACGTGGCGACCGTGCTGGGCGAATATGGCGGCAAGGGGTTCGGCGCGTTCAAGCCGGCGCTTGCGGATCTGGCGGTCGCCAAGCTCGGGCCGATTCGCGACGAGATGGTGCGGCTGCTCGACGATCGCAGCGCGGTGACCGCAGTGCTGCGCGACGGCGCGGAGAAGGCGCGCGCGCTGGCGGCGCCGGTGCTGAAGCGGACGCAGGATGCGATGGGGTTGCAGGTCTGACGACGGCTTTGCCGTATCGGCTGCGGAAGCCGGATGATGATTTGAGGACGTGCCTCACCTGAAAGGCGTGTTCCCCCGCGAAGGCGGGGGTCCAGTCTGGGCTCCCGCCTTCGCGGGAGAACACGGGAAGGAAGGCCTCAGCCCTCCAGTTCGCGCATCAGCACACGGACCGCGGCGTCGATGTCGCGGTCCTGGTCGCGCAGTTCGGTGATCTTGCGGACCGCGTGGATCACCGTCGAGTGATCGCGGCCGCCGAACTTGCGGCCGATCTCGGGCAGCGACCGCGTCGTCAGCCGCTTGGCGAGATACATCGCGATCTGCCGCGGCCGCGCGACCGCACGGGCGCGGCGGGCCGAGATCATGTCGAGCGGCTTCAGCTCGAAATGCGCCGTCACCAGTTTCTGGATCTCGTCGATCGTCACGCGCTTCTGCGCGCCGCGCAGCACTTCGCCGAGCGTCGCGATCGCGAACTCGAGGTCGATCGTCTCGCCGGTCAGCTGCGCATAGGCGATGACGCGGTTGAGCGCGCCCTCGAGCTCGCGGATATTGGCGTGGATCCGGCTCGCGATCAGATCGAGCACGTCGGTCGGCACGCGCAGGTCGGGCAGGTCGACGAGCTTGCGGTCGAGGATCGTCCGGCGCAGCAGCAGGTCGGGCGCCTTGATGTCCGCGACCAGCCCGACCGCCATGCGGCTGATGATCCGCGATTCGACGCCCTCGAGTGCCTGGGGGCAGCGATCGGCGGAAATCACCAGCCGCTTGCCGGCGGTCATGATCTCGTTGATCGTGTGGAAGAATTCCTCCTGCGTCGCGTCCTTGCCGGCGATGAACTGGAGATCGTCGATCAGCAGCAGGTCGGCGCCGCGCAACCGGCGCTTGAACGCGTGCGTGTCGCGCGCGCGCATCGCCGCGACGAAATCATACATGAACCGCTCGGCCGACATGCACAGCACGACCGCGTGCGGGTTGGCGGCGAGGAACGCATGGCCGATCGCATGCATCAGGTGCGTCTTGCCCTGCCCCGTGTTGCTGTGGAGGAACAGCGGGCTGAACCGCACGGGTCCGGGCTCGGCGAGCACCTTGGCGGCGTTGAACGCGACCTTGTTCGACGCATCGACGACGAAGCGGTCGAACGTGTAGCGCGGATCGAGCGGCGGACGCTCGGGGATGATGGTGTCGTAGGCCGGCGCGGGCTGCGTCGCAGTGACGGGCGCGGGGGCGGGCTTCAGCGACG
>NZ_JPDP02000164.1:52639-63180 GCF_000732685.2 Sphingomonas sp. STIS6.2 | reverse complement strand
GGGGATGATGGTGTCGTAGGCCGGCGCGGGCTGCGTCGCAGTGACGGGCGCGGGGGCGGGCTTCAGCGACGGGTCGACGCCGAATTTGACCAGGACCTGAGCGGGTTCCACGGCAGCGGCCGCGGTGGTGCGGTCCGGGACCTCCGCAGGGGTCGGCATCACCAGCAGCACCGGCTTCGGGCCGGGCCTGCGCGTCTCGATCTGGACGGTGCGGACCTGCGGCAGGATCTGCCGGAATTCTAGCGCGAGCCGGTCCGCATAATGGTTGCGGACCCAGTTCGTCATGAAGGCCGACGGCAAGGCGAGGCGGATCGACTCCTCGTCGTCGCTCGGGATCAGCTCGATCGGCTTCAGCCACTGCTCGAACAGACGCGCGCCGGCAGACTCGCGCAGGGACGAGCGCACGCGGTCCCAGGCCTTTTCGGCCTCCGAAGCGTGCACGGTCGATCCTTGCCAATTCGTCACGCGCACACTTCTCCGACCCCGCGCGACAGCCGCGCTGGTGATATAGTCCCGACAGAAAATGATCCCCCGTGACGACCCATAGGGTCGCCCGGCATCTTCGCCCTGTTGCTTGCGCAGTGGTGATTCACGTCCGTGATTCACCGCCGCCGTTCGCTCAGTTATGAAGCGATCGGCGAGTCTAGCAAGGCCCGAGCACGTCACATTTTCGAAATAAAGCGGGTTGACTTGATCAAGCCCCGGAAATGCGTCGATATTTTTATAAGTGGCTGTGTTTGGCCAATTTTTACGATTTCGAGGCCGGTGCGGCATGATCCGGCTTCACTCGAATCGCGGGGAATCCGTGGGTTGCGCGAGCGCGCCTTCCGTTCCCGTTGCAGACGCAAAAAACCCGCCGGGAAGATCCCGGCGGGCAATCCGCTCCGGCAATGTCGGGTCGCTTAGGCGAGCCCGGTCACGGCCTTGGTCAGACGCGCGAACTTGCGGCTCGCGGTGTTCTTGTGCAGCACGCCCTTGGCGACGCCACGCTGCAGCTCAGGCTGTGCCGCGGCCAGTGCGGTGGTCGCTGCGCCCTTGTCGCCCGAAGCCAGTGCGGCCTCGACCTTCTTGATGAAGGTACGGATACGGCCAACGCGGTTGCCGTTCACTTCCGCGCGACGGTCGTTGCGACGGATACGCTTTTTCGCCTGCGGCGTGTTCGCCATGAAGCCCTCTGGATGTTCGAATGATAAAAAGGGGCGCCGGATTGCTCCTACGCCCTCTCGAAGCGCGGCTCCTACCCACTCCGCACCGAATCGTCAACCGCGTTCCGTCATGCCTTTTGACAGCGCGCGCACCAGAAGGTCGAACGCCCGCCCTCCGTCCTGCGGCGGACCAGCGCGCCGCACGAACAGGGTTCGCCCTCGCGACCATAGACGCGCCATTGTTTCGAGAAATAGCCGAGCTCGCCGTCGGGCCGCGCATAGTCGCGCAGACTCGATCCGCCCGCGAGGATCGCGGCGGTCAGCACCGTGCGGATCGCCTCGACCAGCCGTTCGAGTCGTGGCAGCGCGATTCGCCCCGCCGCCCGGCTCGGCGCGATCTTCGCCATGTGCAGCGCCTCGCACACATAGATGTTGCCGAGGCCTGCGACGATCCGCTGGTCGAGCAGCATCGCCTTGATCGAGGCGCCACGCCCTTCGAGCGCCGCGAGGAGATAGGCCGCGGTCAGATCGGGGCCGAGCGGTTCTGGCCCCATGGCGAGGAACGGCGGATATTGCGCGATCGCGTCGCTGGACCAGAGATCGAGAAAGCCGAAGCGTCGCGGGTCGTTGAGCGCGACCGTCCGCCCCGCCGCCGTGCCAATGAGCAGATGGTCGTGCGGCAGGATCGCGCTGGGATCGACCCGCCAGCGACCCGACATGCCGAGATGGAAGACGAGCGTATCGCCGCGATCGGTGTCGATCAGGCCATATTTGGCGCGCCGCGACAGCCGCGTGACGGTCGCGCCGGTCATGCGCTGCCGCAGGTCGACGGGAATCGCCTTGCGCAGGTCCGCACGGCGCGGTTCGACCGAGGCCAGGCGCTGGCCGAGCAGCACGGGTTCGAGCCCGCGCACGGTGGTTTCGACTTCGGGAAGTTCTGGCACGTTTTCCAGCTAGGTTGCGTTTGCCCGCGCCACAAGGCGCCGCTAGAGCACGGGGCATGAATGACATCGCGCCCGCCCCCGCTCTCATCCCCGACACCGCCCCGAAGGCCGATACCGTCTCGTTCGGTTATGAGGACATTCCCGCCACCGAGAAGACCGCGCGCGTCGGCGGCGTGTTTTCGAACGTCGCGAGCAAATATGACCTGATGAACGACGCGATGTCGGGCGGGATGCACCGGCTGTGGAAGGACCGCTTCGTCCGCCGCGTGAAGCCGCGCGAGGGCGAGCAGATCCTCGACATGGCGGGCGGCACCGGCGACATTGCGTTCCGCATGGAGCCGTCGGGCGCGTCGATCACGGTTGCGGACATCAATCCGCAGATGCTCGAGGTCGGCATGGAACGCGCGCACAAGCGCGGGCTCGACGGGCTGGTCTGGACCGAGGCGAATGCCGAGACGCTGACCTTCCCCGACAGGTTCTTCGACGCGTACACGATCGCGTTCGGGATCCGGAACGTGACCGACATCCCCAAGGCGTTGCGCGAGGCACACCGCGTATTGCGGCGTGGCGGGCGCTTCTATTGCCTCGAATTCTCGACCACCGTGTGGCCGGGCTTTGCCGAGGTGTACGACGCCTATTCGCACAAGATGGTGCCGAAGCTCGGGCAACTGCTCGCGCAGGATGCCGACAGCTATCGCTATCTGATCGAGTCGATCCGTCGATTCCCGGACATGCCCAGGTTCAAGGGGATGATCGCGGATGCTGGGTTTGTTCAGACGAAGGTCGAGCCGCTGCTGGGCGGTCTGGTTGCGATTCATTCGGGTTGGAAGATTTAGTGATCACGCGAAGGCGCGAAGGCGCGAAGAGGGGTTCACGCGGAGACGCGGAGACGCGGAGAGTCAGAGCCGCATTCGCGCGACAGCGCAGAATCAACTCTTCGCCGATGATGAAAAGCCGCAGTCGCGGCAGGGTGCACACTCTCCGCGCCTCCGCGCCTCCGCGCGAACCAAATTCTTCTCTTCGCGCCTTCGCGCCTTCGCGTGAACCGACTTCTTGCTACGGTGTTGAAGGCCTGTGACCGCCTCGACCACCCATGTCTTGCGCCTCCTCAAATGGGGTCGCATTCTCGCCCGGCACGGCGCGCTGCGGGGGATCGAGCGGGATCCCAATACGCCGGCCGCCGTGCGACGCCTCGCGCGGATCGCCCGGTTCGGTGCGCGCGTGCCCAAGGTGCCGCGCTATGCCGATGCGTTCCAGGCGATCGGCCCCGCCGCGATCAAGCTCGGCCAGACGCTCGCCACCCGCCCAGACCTGGTCGGCGAGGATGCCGCGCAGGATCTGCTACGGCTGCAGGACCAGCTGTCGCCCGTCCCTTACGAGACGATCGAGGCGGCGATGCTGGCGAGCTTCGGCAAGCCGCTCGAAACGCTGTTCTCGCGGATCGAGCAGGTCCCGGTCGGTGCCGCGTCGATCGCGCAGGTCCACCGCGCGACGACCACCGATGGCCGCCAGGTCGCGGTCAAGGTGCTCCGCCCCGGCGTCGAGGACGACTTCGCGCGGGCGATCGACACCTATAGCTGGGCGGCGGCGCAACTCGAGGCGCTGAGCCCCGAGGCGATGCGCCTGCGCCCGCGCCTGACGATCGAGACGTTCAAGCGCTGGACGCTGCGCGAGTTGAACTTCCGCCGCGAGGCCGCCTCGGCGTCCGAGCTCGCGGACGGCATGACCGCCGAGCCCGACTTCGTCATCCCCGCGATCGACTGGGCACGATCGACCGCCAAGGTCATGACGATCGAGTGGATCAACGGCATCAAGCTGTCGGATCGTCCCGCGCTGGTTGCGGCCGGCTACGACCTGCCCGGCCTCGCGCAGACCCTGGTCCGCGCGTTCCTGCGCCAGGCGATCGCCGACGGGTTCTTCCATGCCGACATGCACCAGGGAAACCTGTTCGCGCTGCCAGGCAACCGCATCGCCGCGATCGATTTCGGCATCATGGGCCGGATCGACCGGCGCGCACGCGTCTGGCTTGCCGAGATCCTCTACGGGCTGATCACCGGCAACTATAAACGCGTCGCCGAGATCCATTTCGAGGCGGGCTATGTGCCTGCGCACCACGACGTCGCCGAATTCGCGACCGCCTTGCGCGCGGTCGGCGAGCCGATGCGCGGGTTGCCGGTCAAGGACATGTCGATCGGCATGATGCTCGACAGCCTGTTCTCGATCACGCGCGACTTCGACATGGTGACTCAGCCGCATTTGCTGCTGCTGCAGAAGACGATGGTGATGGTCGAGGGCGTGGCGACCAGCCTCGATCCCGACATCAACCTGTGGGAGAGCGCGGAGCCGTTCGTGCGCGACTGGATCCGCGGCGAACTCGGCCCCGAGGCGGCGATCGCCGACCGGATCATCGAGGACGTGCGGACGCTGACCCGGCTGCCCGAACTGGTCCGCCGGATCGAGGCGCATTACCCGGCACCCGGCGGCGCGCCGCCGACGATGCCGCTGCGCGAGATCGAGGTCATCCGGATCGGCGGCGGCTGGCGCTATGGCCTCGTCGCGGTGATCGCGGCGATGGCCGGGGTTGCCGCCACGCTGGTCTTCGGTTGAGCCTGCACGTCGGATGAGGACGCGGCGGGGCGCCCCCCTGTGGCTGGTCGGCCCGAGCCGGTTTGCCGGCATGTCCCGGTCGCAGGCGCGGCTGGGGCTCGCGCTGTTCGCGATGCTGCTGCTCGCGTGCCTGACCGCGACCAGCGCGCCCGGACCACGCCCGAGCGAGGCGGGCGTGGCGTCCGCGCCGCTGGGCCAGACCGAGCTGCTGCTCTATCAGAGCGTCGTCGCAAACGTGCGCAGCGGCACGCCCTATTATGTCGCGGCGGCCGAGGCGCACCGCGTCGCGCACGCTCCGCTCAAGCCCTATACGACGGTCCGGCTGCCGACGCTGGCGGTGGTGCAGGCCGCGGTGCCGCCGCTGCTCGTCACCGCGCTGTTGCCGCTCCTCTGCATTGGCGCGATGGGCGCGTGGATCGTCCGGTTGCGCCCGGCGATGACCGGGCCGATCCCCGTGGGAATCGCGGGGCTGCTGATCCTGACGGGGCTCTACGTGCATCTCGAGCCGCCGCTGGTCGTGTTCCCCGAAGTCTGGGCGGGGGCTCTGATCGCGCTCTCGCTCGCCTTGCGGCGCCCCGGTGAGTGGATCCCCGCGGTCGCGCTCGGCCTGTCGGCGATGCTGATCCGCGAGACCGCGCTGATCTATGTCGTGATCATGGCGGTGATCGCGTGGATCGAGGGCGAGCGCCGCGAGGCCGCCGCATGGGTCGGCGCGACCCTCATCTTCTTCGTCGCGCTCGCCGCGCATGCGCATGCGGTGACGCTGGTGACCGGTCCGCTCGACCGGAGTGCGCAGGGGCTGAGCGGTCTGGAGGGGTTCGGCTTCTATGTGCAGCTCGTGACGCTGTCGTCGGGCCTCGCGCTGCTGCCGGACTGGCTGGCGGCGGTCCTGATCGCGACCGCGCTGTTCGGGTGGCTGGCGTGGCGCGATCCTGCCGCTGTCCGCGCGCTCGCGACGCTGCTGGGCTATGCGGCGGTGATCGCGCTGGGCGTGCGCAGCGACGACTTCCCCTGGGCGCTGATCACGACCCCTGTCCTGCTGATCGGGATCGTCTTTGCCGTCGATGGCCTGCGCGACATGATCGTCGCGGCGCGTGATACACGACGGATTACGGTGACGCGCGTGATCCGCTAGGACTCGCGGCATGAAGCGTATTCTCCTGATCGTCGGGGGCGGCATCGCCGCCTACAAGGCGAGCGAACTCGTCCGACTCCTGCGCAAGCGGGGCCATGCGGTCCGCTGCGTGCTGACCGAGGCGGGGCAGCATTTCGTCACACCGATGACGCTCGCCGCACTCAGCGAGGACAAGGTCTATACGACCCTTTGGGACCTGAAGGACGAGGCGGAGATGGGACATATCCAGCTCAGCCGTCAGGCCGACCTGATTGTCGTCGCCCCCGCGACCGCGGACCTGATCGCGCGGATGGCGGGCGGGCTCGCCAACGACCTTGCGACGACATTGCTGCTCGCGACCGACAAACCCGTGCTCGCGGCGCCGGCGATGAACGTGCGGATGTGGCTGCACCCCGCGACGGTGCGCAACGTCGCGCAGCTGCGCGCGGACGGGATCACCGTGATGGCGCCCGACGAGGGGCCGATGGCGTGCGGTGAATTCGGTCCGGGGCGGCTGCCCGAACCCGACCGGATCGCCGACGCGATCGATGCCGCACTCGAGGCCAAGCCGCAGCGTCTCGCGGGTCGGCACATTCTCGTCACCGCAGGGCCGACGCACGAGCCGATCGATCCCGTCCGCTATATCGCCAACCGGTCGTCGGGGCGGCAGGGCTTCGCGATCGCGGGTGCGCTGGCGGCACTCGGCGCGCGGGTAACGCTGGTGGCAGGGCCGGTGACGCTGCCGACCCCCGCCGGCGTGACACGCATCGACGTCGAGACCGCGCGCGAGATGGCCGATGCGGTGGACCGCGCGCTGCCCGTCGATGCCGCGATCATGGTCGCGGCGGTCGCCGACTGGCACGTCGACGCCGCGGTGCAGAAGATCAAGAAGGGCGATGCGACGCCGACGCTTTCGCTGTCCGAGAACCCCGACATCCTCGCGACGCTGGCGCGGAGCCCGCACCGACCCGCGCTGCTGATCGGCTTCGCGGCCGAGACCGAACGCGTCGTCGAGCATGCGACCGCCAAGCGCGCACGCAAGGACGTCGACTGGATCGTCGCCAACGACGTGTCGGGCGACGTGATGGGCGGCGACAGCAACAGCGTCCATATCGTCACGAAGGACGGCGTCGAGAGCTGGCCGCGGCAGGGCAAGGATGCAGTCGCGGCGCAGCTGGCACGGCGCGTCGCCGATGCGCTGGAACCCGCACAGCCGATGCGCTAAACCGCGCCGCATGACGATCCGTATAGACCTCAAGAGATTGCCGCATGGCGATGGCCTCCCCCTGCCCGCCTATGCGACCGCCGGTGCCGCTGGCATGGACGTGGTCGCGGCCGAGCCGCTGACGCTTGCACCGGGCGCCCGCGCGGCGGTCGCGACCGGCTTTGCGATCGCGATTCCCGAAGGGTACGAAGTGCAGGTGCGGCCGCGTTCGGGGCTGGCGCTCAAGCACGGCGTCACCTGCCTCAACACGCCCGGGACGATCGATTCGGACTATCGCGGCGAGGTGAAGGTCATCCTCGCCAATCTCGGCGATGCCCCCTTCGACATCGCCCGCGGCGACCGGATCGCGCAGCTCGTTCCTGCGGCGGTGGTGCGCGCGAGTCTCGGCGAGGTCGAGACGCTCGACGACACGGTGCGCGGGCATGGAGGATTCGGGTCGACCGGACGATGATCGCGCTGCTCCTTCTGGCAGCGTCGCTGGGCGCCGTGCAGGCCCCGGCCGCCGATGTGCAGACCGCACCGGCGCTGCCCGTGCCGCGAATCATCCCCCCGCCCGTCGTTCCGACCCTGCCCCCCGCGCCTGCGTCGTCCGCGCCGCCTCAGGTGACGGGTGGCGTCCCGCTGCCGCCACAGGACTGGAGCGCGCTGCCGGTGTTGCGGCTGCGGCGCGCGGTTGCCCCGTCGCTGGATGCCAGCACGTTCGTCCAGCGCGAGGTGCTGGCCGGGCGGTGCGGCGGCGCGACGCGGACGCCGCAGGGCTGGGTGCTGAACCTCGACCTCGCGCTGCTCGCCGCAGCGGATGGCCGGGTGCGACGGGTGACGCCACGCGCGATCGACTGTCCGACGGTCGAGCAGTTCGCCGCCGGTCTGCTGCTGGGCGCGGCGCGCAACAATGTCGATCTGCGCGGCGCCGCCTCCGACAGCTGGTACCGCACGACGATGGTGTTCGCGTGGAAGGCATGACGCTCTCCGACGACGAACTCGCGCGCTATGCCCGGCACATCGTTCTTCGCGAATTCGGCGGCACCGGTCAGCTCCGCCTGAAAGCGGCGACCGCGGTGGTGATCGGCGCCGGCGGCATCGGCTCGCCGGCGATCCAGTATCTCGCGGCCGCCGGGATCGGGCGGCTCGTGCTGATCGACGACGACGCGGTCGAGACGTCGAACCTGCAGCGTCAGACGATCTTCCGCACCGAAGACCAGGGTCTCGCCAAGGTCGAGGCCGCCGCCGCGGCGCTACGCCGGATCAATCCGAACGTGACCGTCGACACGCACCGTCTGAGGGTCGACCAGGGCAATATCGGCGCGCTGATCGCGGGCGCGGACGTGGTGCTCGACGGCTGCGACAATTTCGCGACGCGGTTCGTTGTCGCCGATGCGGCGCATGCGGCGCGGATCCCGCTGGTCTCGGCGGCGGTCGGGCAGTTCGAAGGCCAGCTCGGCGTCTATCGCGGCTGGGAGCCCGACCGGCCCTGCTATCGCTGTTTCGTCGGCGAGAATCCCGAGCGGGCCGAGACGAGCTGTGCGGAGGACGGCATCCTTGGCCCCGTCACGGGCGTGGTCGGCAGCCTGGCCGCCCTGGAAGTGATTCGTGCGGTCGCGCCGTTCGGTGACGATGTGGCGGGGCAGCTGTTGCTGATCGACCTGCTGTCGCTCCGCTTCCGGACGATCCGGCTGCCCAAGGACCCCGGCTGCCCCTGCTGCGGCAGCGGCTGATCCGCCGCCGACCGGGACGGATGGGCTAACCCACCCGTCCCGCATCTTGCAGATCGTTCAGCCCAGCAGCGTCTTGGCGAAGGCGCGGACGACCGGTCCGATATCGTCGCGTGCGAGCGCGAGCGCGAGGTTGGCCTGGATATAGCCCGCCTTGTCGCCGCAATCGTAGCGCTGGCCATCGAAGGTGAAGCCGTGGAACGGCTGGTTGCCGATCAGCTGCGCCATCGCGTCGGTCAGCTGGATCTCGCCGCCGGCGCCCTTTTCCTGCCCTTCGAGGATACGCATCACCTCGGGCTGGAGGATGTAGCGGCCCGGGATCATCAGGTTCGACGGCGAGGTGCCCTTGGCGGGCTTCTCGATCAGCGCGGTGACCTCGGTCAGGCGACCGTCGGTCGCGCCGGGCGAGATGATGCCGTATTTGTCGGTTTCCGAATCGGCGACCTCGAGCGCGCCGATGACGTTGCCGCCGACCTTGTTATACGCCTCGACCATCTGCTTCATGAAGCCGGGCTTGCCGACCATCAGCTCGTCGGGGAGCAGCACCGCGAACGGCTCGTCGCCGACGATCTCGCGCGCACACCAGACCGCATGGCCGAGACCCAGCGGCTCCTGCTGACGGACATAGACGGGCGAGCCGGGCCGCTGGCGGATGCCGTCGAGCACGGTCAGCGATTTGCCGCGCGCGCGCATCGTCGCCTCGAGCTCGTAGGAGATGTCGAAATGATCCTCGAGCGCACCCTTGCCGCGGCCGGTAACGAAGATGATCTGCTCGATCCCCGCTTCCAGTGCCTCTTCGACGGCATATTGGATCAGCGGCTTGTCGACGACGGTCAGCATCTCCTTGGGCATCGACTTGGTCGCCGGAAGGAATCGCGTGCCAAGCCCAGCAACGGGGAATACGGCCTTGCGCAGCGGTTTGATCGTCATTCAGTAGTCCCTTGTATCGTTGCGGGTGCAGATCGTTGCGGGTGCATAATGCCGCCGAACGGACTCGGCAAATCAACTGCGGCGGTTAGCGCGTCATTAAAGACGTGGGGTGTAGGCGGGTTCCATGTCAAAAATACTCGTCATCTTCGGGACGCGCCCCGAAGCGATCAAACTCTTCCCGGTCATCCGGGCGTTGCAGACGCAGCCGGGGCTGGTCGTCAGGACCTGCGTGACCGCACAGCATCGCGGGCTGCTCGACCAGGTGCTCGCGATCGCGGGGCTGTCCCCCGATATCGATCTCGACCTGATGGAGCCGGGGCAGACGCTCGATCGGCTGACCGCGCGGCTGCTGGTCGGGCTGGGCGACGTGATGGACGCCGAGCAACCCGACATGGTCGTCGTCCAGGGCGACACCGCGACCGCGATGACCGGCGCGCTCGCCGCCTATTACCGCAAGGTCCCGGTCGCGCATGTCGAGGCGGGGCTGCGCTCGGGCGACATCCATCATCCCTGGCCCGAGGAAGTGAACCGGCGGATCGTCGCGCCGATCGCCGCGCTCCACTTCGCGCCGACCCAGACCGCGGCGGACGCGTTGCTGCGCGAGAATATCGCCCCCTCGACGATCCACGTCACGGGCAACACGGTGATCGACGCGCTGCACTGGACCCATGCGCGGGTGGCGGCGGATCCGGCGCTCGGCGCCGCGCTCGACCCGGTCGTGGCGGACTGTGCGGGCAAGCGGATCATCCTCGTCACGACGCACCGGCGCGAGAATTTCGGCGACGCGATGGCCGGGATCGCGCGGGCGATCGCGCGGATCGCGGCGCGCGATGACGTCGCGGTGGTCTTTCCCGTGCATCCCAA
>NZ_JPDP02000164.1:25602-52629 GCF_000732685.2 Sphingomonas sp. STIS6.2 | reverse complement strand
TCGGTCACGTCGACGCCGAGCACGCGCGCGCCGGTCCGCGCGATGATCGCCGCGGTGGGCAGGCCGATATAGCCCAGCCCCAATGTCGTCGCGGTGATGGACCGCATCCTCGGCGATCAGCCCGATATCGCGCGGATCGCGCCGCTCGATTATCCGAGCTTCGTCCGCGCGCTGGGGCTTGCCGAGATCGTCCTGACCGATTCGGGCGGCGTGCAGGAGGAAGCGCCTGCGCTCGGCAAGCCGGTGCTGGTGATGCGCGAGACGACAGAGCGCCCCGAGGGTGTCGAGGCGGGTACCGCAAAGCTGGTCGGGACGTCCGAGGACCGCATCGTTTCCGAAATCTTCACGCTGCTCGACGACAAAGCAGCCTATTCCGCGATGGCGCGCGCACATAATCCGTTCGGCGACGGCCACGCTGCTGCCCGGATCGCCGAAACCATCGCGCAGACCATGGCCCAGGCGGTCGCCAGCGCACCGGCCCATCGTTGAGGATCATCCGTCATGCTTTCCGATACTGAACTGAACGTCGTCGTCATGGGGCTGGGCTATATCGGCCTGCCCACCGCGGCGATCATCGCGCGGACCGGCGCGCGCGTGCTCGGCGTCGACGTGACCGAACGCGTCGTCGAGACGATCAATTCGGGGCGCGTGCATATCGAGGAGGTCGATCTCGACGGTCTGGTCTCGGGCGTGGTCGCGCGCGGTACACTGCGCGCGGCGATGACGGTCGAGCCCGCCGACGTCTTCGTGATCGCGGTCCCGACCCCGTTCGACGCCGCGCATGCACCCGACATCAGCTATGTCCTGGGTGCCGCGACGACGATCGCGCCGGTGCTGAAACCCGGCGATACCATCATCCTCGAATCGACCTCCCCCGTCGGGACGACCGAGAAGGTCCGTGACCTGCTGGCGACCTTGCGCCCCGATCTGCGCGTGCCCGGGCGGACCCGGGACCAGGCCGATATCGCGATCGCCTATTGCCCCGAACGCGTGCTGCCGGGACGCATCCTGGTCGAGCTGATCGACAATGACCGCGTCATCGGCGGGATCACGCCGCGCTGTGCGCGCAAGGCGCTGACCTTCTATCGCCGGTTCGTGCGCGGCGCGTGCGTCACCACCACCGCGCGCGCCGCGGAGATGACGAAGCTGACCGAGAATGCGTTTCGCGACGTCAACATCGCGTTCGCCAACGAGCTGTCGCTGATCGCCGACACGATGAACGTCGATGTCTGGGAGGTGATCCGGCTCGCCAACCGCCACCCGCGCGTCAACATCCTGCAGCCCGGGCCGGGCGTCGGCGGGCATTGCATCGCGGTCGACCCCTGGTTCCTCGTCCATGCCGCGCCCGACCAGACGCCGCTGATCCGCACCGCGCGCGAGGTCAATGACGGCAAGACCGATCACGTCATCGCGCAGGTCGCCGCGATGATCGCGGCGGATCCGGCTGCGCCGGTCGCGTGCCTGGGCCTCGCGTTCAAGGCCAATATCGACGATTTCCGCGAGAGCCCGGCGATGAAGGTCGCGCTGGCGGTGGCGAATCGCTTCGGGGATCGCGTCCGGATCGTCGAGCCCTATGCCAGCACGCTTCCACCCGGCTTTGCCGGCACCGGCGCGACCCTGATCGACGTCGACACTGCGATCGAGACCTGCCCGATCATGGTCGTGCTGGTCGATCACGACGTCTTCCGCTCTATCCCGCTAGAGGAGCGCAGCGAGAAGACGGTGCTCGATACGCGCGGGATCTGGCCCGACCAGCCGCGCAGCCCGGTGCAGCCGGCGGTGCGGATCGCCGGCTAGCGGAGCGGCTGGGTCCGCAGCGCGAGGACGTCGGCGGGCAGGATCGGCCGTTCGGGGCGGCGGGCAATGTCCTGGACGGCGGCGTCGAGCGCGGTCGCCCGCGCCTTGGACGAGGCGTGGGTGCGGCTGCGGAACAGACCGCCGTCGATCGTGCCCCCCTTCTCGCGCCAGAATTGCGGGGCCGAGCGCGGATCAAAGCCGGCATTGGCGAGCAGATAGACGCTGAGCCGATCCGCCTCGTCCTCGGTCTGGCGGATCAGCCGGCCGTTGCGGCCGAGCTCCGCCATCAGCCCGCGGCTGATCTTGGCGGCGTCGAGCCGGTCGCGGTGGCGCAGGATGTTGTGCGCCAGCTCGTGCGCGACGATCACTGCGATCTCCGCGTCACTATAGCCTTCGAAATACTTCTCGCCGATCTGGACGACAGCGCCGTCCGCGCTCGCATCGAGGCCGCTGCCGAGCAGGATCTCGAATCGCGAGCGGCAGCCCGCGACAGCCGGGATCGAGACCGTGACCGCGCGCCCGTCGCGCAGGACCGTCATCGCGATCGGTGCGCCGGGCGGCTGCGCGGCGATCAGGGCCTCGGCAGCGTCGCGGTCGGCGGGGCTTTCCGCGGTGTCCGCGGCACCGATCCCGGGTTGCCGCTTGCCCGCGAGCAGCTGGATCGAATCCCCCGACCGGACGCCTGCGCGCGCGGCCGGCCCGTCGGCGACCACCGCCTCGACCCCCAGCCGCGTTTCGAACCCGAACACGCTGAGCGCATTCGGCCTGGCCTCCGCACTATATTGGTTGAGCGCATGGATCGGCATGCCGATCTGCGGCTGCAGCCGGTCGCACAACGCCGCATTGGCGGAGGTCAGCCGGTATCCGATCGTCGCCAGCCGCAGATCCGCGGCGCGCAACGCCTCGAAGAATGCCCTGGGCGGGGCCTCCGCGGGTGCCGCAGCCGGAGCGGCGGTGGTGCCAGCGAGGGAGACGGACAGCGGCGGAACCGCGGAGGCTGCACCTGCGCTTAGCAGGACTGCGGGCAGGATACGCATGACGATCGACATGCGGCCCTGATAGACGGCTTTCAGCCGCACGCCATCCATCCTCGCGCAGGAGTCGACGAACCGCGCCGCGTTGCGACGGCGCGCCCGAGCCTCTATGTGCGGTGCCAACGGATATAGACTTTATGATTTCAAGATTCTTTCGGTCCAAGGCCCCGCGATCCGCGGGCCGATCCTGTTCGATCCCCGACGGCCGGCGCGTCTATGCGGTCGGCGACATCCATGGCTGTGCCGATCTGCTCGACGACCTGATCGCGCAGATCGACGCGGACGATGCGGCACGCGGCGCGGCGGAGACGACGGTCATCTTCCTCGGCGATATCGTCGATCGAGGTCCGGGCTCGGCCGCGGTGATCGATCGGCTGATCGGCTATGCCGCGGCGCGCGCCGACGTGCGGTTCCTGCAGGGCAATCACGAGGAGATCTTCCTCGGCGCGCTCGACGGCGAGCCCAAGGCGCTGCGGCTCTTCTGCCGGATCGGCGGTCGCGAGACGGTGCTGAGCTATGGCATGGATGCGGCGGAATATGAGCGGCTCGATTACGAGGAGCTGGTGCAACGTCTCGCGCAGCTGGTGCCCGAGGCGCATCGCACGTTCCTGGCGGGCTTCGAGGATCTGATCACGATCGGCGACTATGCGTTCGTGCATGCGGGCGTCCGTCCGGGAACGCCGCTCGCAGACCAGCGCGGTTCGGATCTGCGCTGGATTCGCGATCCGTTTCTCGATCATCGCAGCCCGCTCGACAAGATGATCGTCCATGGCCACACGGTGATCGAAGAGGTCCAGACGATGGCGCATCGTATCGGCATAGATACGGGCGCCTATGCGACCGGTCGGCTGACTGCGCTAGGGATCGAGGGCGATCGCACATGGACGTTGCAGACGGCACCCCGCCCCGGCTCGTCGGAAAATTCTCTCGTATCCTGAAAACTATGCCTTCTCGTCTTACTACAATAGGGTATACCCCCAGGGCGATCAGGGCATGTTGCCCGCTCGCAACAGTATGGAACTCTTCCGTACCGTTCCAGTTACCTCGGTTGCGCAAGGTCAGGTTTCGTGCCAAAGACCTACGTGACGAGCACAAAGGGAGTTCATCATGCGTCTTGGGAAGTATCTCCTGACCGCAGCAGCAGCCACGATGGCAGTTGCTCCGGCCATGGCAGCACCGGTTAATTCGGCAGCAAGCCTTTCGGTTTCGAAGTCGGCTCGCGCCGGTTCGGTTACCGCAAAGAAGAACAAGGTTGCAGGCGGCGGCGTTATCGTTGCAGTCCTCGCAGCAGCAGCCGTTGTCGGCGGCATCGTTATCGTTGCCGATAACGACGACGACAGCGACAGCAACTAAGCCTAGGCTCAGTTCTGGAAAATAGCGGTCTTCGGGCCGCTATTTTTTTTGCCTGCCGCAGATGGGTCCGGGGCGGATACGGCGACACTCCAGCGCCCCTCCCCGCCTCGCACCGCTGCGCAAGCCACCGCGTGCCACCGAGATCGACGATAGATTGCGACGATCCGCGGGACTGAGGCCTGCACACGAATTCCGGCAGACGAGCATGATCCGCCATGCCGCTGTAATGCCGGATGGTGTTTGACCCCTGACGCGGCGCGCCCACCCTTGGCCATGGCAGGCGGGCGCGAGATGACCCGAGGCGTCACCGGGCGCATCGGCCGAGCCCTGCATGATCCGAGTTACGCCGACATAGAAAGGCCGCCCGCGACGATCAGTCGCGGACGGCCCTGTATCATGATGCCGAGTCCGGCGAGTCGGGCGGCGAACCGCCCGACGAGGCGATCAGCGCGGCTGCGGTACCGCGCCGCCGGCGCCCGGCGCACCCTGCTGCATCTGCATCTGCTGCTGCGCCTGCATCTGCTGGACGACGCTTTGCGGCAGGAAGTCGAGCAGCTCGACGTCGAACACGAGCGTCGAGTTGGCCGGGATCGGTCCGCTCGCCTTGTCGCCATAGCCAAGCGAAGGCTTCAGCCAGAAACGGTACTTGCCGCCCTTTGGCATCAGCTTGAGCGCTTCGGAGAAGCCGGGAACGACGCCCGTGACGGGCAGCGGCGTAGGCTGCTGCGACTTGTCGAAGGTGGTGCCGTTGAGGAGCTTGCCCTCGTAATTCACCAGCGCGACATCGGCATCGGTCGGCTTGGCGGCACCGGGCTTGCCCGGCGTCAGGATCTTGTACTGGAGGCCCGACGCGGTCGTGACGACACCCTTGGCGCGCCCGTTGCGGGTCAGCGGATCGTCACCCTGGCGCGCAAGGGCGACGGCGCCGATCAGCGCGAGCGCTATGCCCAGCCACAGATAGATGAGATAGCTGCGCTTGGTCGGCTGCAGCGGAACGGCGGTGACGGTCGACATCGGACAAACCCCGGGTCATCTGGTCACGCCGGAGCGCCGCGCGTGCCGTAGAATTCGTAATCGGAGCCGCGGTAACGCGGCCCCCAAAACCCTGGCTGCGCGTGCAGCCGAGGGTTCCTACTGCAGGCGAAGCTTAGCGTGCGCCGTCGCGCTCGGCGCGCTTGCGCTCGAGCTTGCGCGAACGACGGATCGCAGCCGCACGCTCGCGAGCGCGCTTTTCCGACGGCTTCTCGTAGTGGCGGCGCAACTTCATCTCGCGATACACGCCTTCACGCTGCAGCTTCTTCTTGAGCGCGCGAAGGGCCTGGTCGACGTTGTTGTCGCGGACGATGATTTGCATAAACCCGTTAAGCTCCGGTCGAATAGATACGAATGGATAGTGCCGTCGCGAACAAGTCCGCGCCGCATGAACGGGAGCCCCTAACAGCGTGTGCCCGCTGTTTCAAGCCAAACCCGCCCTATCCGTGTCGGGATCGACGTCGGGCACCGGTTTACGCGCCTGCCAAGCGAGCGCTAAGAGCCGCGCATGACCACGCACGCCCTGACCCTGTATAACAGCCTGACGCGCCGGCTCGAGCCGTTTGCGCCGATCGATCCCGCCAATGTCGGGCTCTATTCCTGCGGACCGACCGTCTACAACTATGCGCATATCGGCAATTTGCGCGCCTATGTCTTTACCGACACGCTGTCGCGGACGCTGACGTGGAAGGGCTTTGGCCTCACGCACATCGTCAACATCACCGATGTCGGCCACCTGACGTCGGATGCCGATGCGGGCGACGACAAGATGGAGGCCGCCGCGCGCGCCAGCGGGCAGGATATCTGGGCGATCGCAAGACATTACACCGAAGCCTTCAAGCGCAATCTGATCGACCTCCACATCCGCACGCCGACGCGCTTCCCGCTCGCGACCGACCATATCGCGGAGATGATCGCCTTTGCCGAGGCCATCGCGCCGGAGCATTGCTACCTGCTCGAGGACGGGCTGTATTTCGATACCAGCACGGTCCCGGATTATGGCCGGCTTGCCCGGTCGAACGACGATGCCGGCGAGAGCCGGATCGATCCGGTCGCGGGCAAGCGCCACCCGCAGGATTTCGCGATCTGGCGGACATCGGCCCCGGGCGAGATGCGCCAGATGGAATGGGAGTCGCCCTGGGGACGCGGTGCACCCGGCTGGCATCTCGAATGCTCGGTGATGAGCCAGAAATATCTGGGGCCGCAGTTCGACATCCACACCGGCGGCATCGACCACCGCGAGATCCACCACCCGAACGAGATTGCGCAGAATCAGGCGCGTTGCGGCTGTGCGGACACCGGGGCGAACCTCTGGATGCACAACAACTTTCTCGTCGAACGCTCGGGAAAGATGTCGAAATCCGGCGGCGAGTTCACGACTCTCCAGACTCTCGTCGATCGCGGCTTCCACCCGCTCGCTTATCGGCTGATGTGCCTCCAGGCGCAGTATCGCAGCGAGCTGGAATTCTCCTGGGACAATCTGGCGGCCGCGACGACGCGACTGAAGCGGCTGGCGCTCACCGTGCAGGCGTTGCGCGACCGGGCGGCCCCAGGCAATTCGGCAAGCGATCCCGCCAAACCCGCGACCGACGCCGTCCGCGCTCTGCTCGCTGGCTACCGCGACCGACTCGACATCGCGGTCTGCGACGACCTCGCAACGCCGCGCGCCTTGCCGGTCCTCGACGAACTGCTCGCAGACAAGCGACTGTCGCCCGCGGACCGACTCGCCGCGCTGGCCGATTTCGATGCGGTGCTGGGACTTGATCTCGCAGCCCTGCGCCGCGAGGATCTGCGCGTCCGGCCGGCCTCGGCCACGCTCGACGCCGCAGCCGTCGACGAACGCCTTGCCGAGCGCCGCGCCGCGCGGGCTGCGAAGGACTTCCCGCGGTCGGACGCGATCCGCGACGACCTCGCCAGCGCCGGGGTCGAGGTGATGGACGGCGATCCGCTTGGCTGGGACTGGCGGATCGGGTGATCGGCGGCGGAGACGACTCCGCGCTTTGGCGTCACGCCCGAAGCGCGGTACAGAGGCGGGGATGAAAGCCGTCCTCCCCGCCGCCGCCCGTCCGCTGCTCGAACCGCATCTGCCATCCGATCTCGACGTCGAATGGTTTGCAACGCCAAGCGAGGCGAATGCGGCGATCGCCGATGCGGACATCGCCTGGGTCGACATGCAGCCGACTCACCTGGTGGCGGACGCGATTCGCGCCGCCGGGCCGCAGCTGAAATGGGTGTCGACCATCTATGCGGGACTCGACGCCTTCCCCCTTGCATGGCTGCACGACCGGGGCGTGATCCTGACCAACGGTGCGGGCATCAACGCGGTCGCGGTCGCGGAATATGCGGTGATGGGGATACTCGTCGCCGCCAAGCGCCTCGACACCGTCCTCCGCGCGCAGGCCGATCATGTCTGGCTGAAGGACGCGCCGGGCAAGATCGAGCTTGCCGACACGCGCGCGCTGGTCATCGGCTATGGCACGATCGGCGCGATGATCGGCGATCGGCTCGCGGCCTTTGGCGTCGACGTGACCGGCGTGACCCGGACCGGGCGCGGCGCGACGCTCACGCCCGATGCCTGGCGCGCCCGTCTCGGGGAGTTCGACTGGGTGGTGCTTGCCGCGCCCTCGACCGATGCGACCAAGACGCTGATCGGCAGCGGCGAGCTTGCCGCGATGAAGGACAGCGCATGGCTGATCAACATCGCGCGCGGCGACATGATCGATGACGAGGCGTTGCTCGCAGCCTTGCGTTCGGGACAGATTGGCGGGGCGTTCCTTGATCCGACGCACCCCGAACCGTTGCCGGCCGATCACCCCTTATGGTCCGCGCCGAACACGATCCTGACGATGCATCTGTCGGGTCGCAGCCAGACCAGGATGTTCAAACGCGGAGCGGCGATGTTCCTCGACAATCTGCAGGCGTACCGCGCGGGGTCCGCGATGCGGAACGTCGCTGATCTTGCAGCGGGCTATTGAACGATAGCGTCAGTGGCAGGCACCGGCGGTCGCACGATCAGCTGCGCGCGGTGCCGTTGTTCGGGCTGTTATAGTCCTTGATCCCGCGACGACGGCGCTTGTCGCGACGGCGGCGCTTCATCATCATGATCAGCACGGGCACGCCGATCGCGACACCGACGCCAACGATCGAAAATGCAATGATAATTCGCAAGGGAAGATCCATCATCGCCCTGTGCCAAACCTGCCCGACATTGAGAAGCGCTTTCTCTACAATCTCGGGCAACCCCTGACCGTCCGGATCGCTGCGATCAGTCACATTGCATCCGGTACTCGTCCGCCTGCAAGCTTTACTTGATTGCGCCAAAAGCCGATTCGGCGCATGGCCGCGCCTCGAATTCACCAATCGGACGAACAATTATGGCCGCGAACTGGGCCCCCGACAGCTGGACCACGCACGAAGCCCGCCAGCTCCCCTCGTATCCCGACGCCGGCGCGCTCGACGCCGCGACCGCACAGCTTGCGACGTTTCCGCCGCTCGTCTTCGCAGGCGAGGCGCGCAACCTGACCGCGAGCCTCGCCGAGGTTGCGGCGGGCAAGGCGTTCCTGCTCCAGGGCGGCGACTGCGCCGAGAGCTTTGCCGAGCACAGCGCGAACAACATCCGCGATACCTTCCGCGTCATCCTGCAGATGGCGGTCGTGCTTACCTTCGCCTCGAAGCTGCCGGTCGTGAAGCTCGGCCGCATGGCGGGCCAGTTCGCCAAGCCGCGCTCGGCCAATACCGAGACGATCGGCGGCGTCGAGCTGCCCAGCTATCGCGGCGACAACGTCAACGACATCGCCTTCACGGCCGAGTCGCGGGCCCCCGATCCGCAGCGGATGATCCGTGCCTATTCGCAGTCGGCGGCGACGCTCAACCTGCTCCGCGCGTTCGCGCAGGGTGGGTATGCCAACCTGCATCAGGTGCATCGCTGGACGCACGACTTCATGGGCCGCAGCCCCTGGTCGAAGAAATATGCCGAGACCGCGGACCGGATCGGCGAGGCGCTCGAGTTCATGGCGGCCTGCGGGATCGATCCGGAAACCGTGCCGCAGCTTGCCCAGACCAATTTCTACACCAGCCATGAAGCGTTGCTGCTGCAATATGAGCAGGCACTCACGCGGCAGGATTCGCTGACCGGCGACTGGTACGACACGAGCGCGCATTTCCTGTGGATCGGCGACCGGACGCGATTCGAGGGGTCGAGCCATGTCGAATATCTGCGCGGCATCGGCAATCCGATCGGCATCAAATGCGGTCCGAGCCTCGAGCCGGACGCGCTGCTGCGGATGCTCGATACGCTCAATCCTGCGCGCGTCCCGGGCCGGATGACGCTGATCACGCGCTATGGCTATGATTCGATCGAGGCCGCGCTGCCCAAGCTCGTCCGTGCGGTGACCCGCGCGGGGCATCCCGTCGTCTGGTCGTGCGACCCGATGCACGGCAACGTCGTCAAGGCGGCCAATGGCTACAAGACCCGGCCGTTCGAGCGCATCCTTGCCGAGGTCCGCGGCTTCTTCGCGGTGCACCGCGCCGAGGGCACGCATGCCGGCGGCATCCATATCGAGATGACCGGGCAGAACGTCACCGAATGCACCGGCGGCGCGGTCGACGTCACCGAGCAGAGCCTGGCGGACCGGTATCACACGCATTGCGATCCGCGCCTGAACGCCAGCCAAAGCCTTGAGATGGCGTTTCTTCTGGCCGAAATGCTCAACGCCGAAATGGCCGAGCGCAAGAAGGTCGCTGCCTGACGACGACGATCGTCAAGGCGATCCGGCGGCAAAACGTGCACCTCGCGCGATTTTGCCGCCGCACCGCCTTGACGCCCGCGCCCCGCTTCCGTAGGAGCGCGGCTCGACTACACGGCCCCTTCGTCTAGCGGTTAGGACGACGCCCTCTCACGGCGTAAGCACGAGTTCGATTCTCGTAGGGGTCACCAAGTCTACCCATTCTGACATCACTGGGACGTAGTACACTGCGGCATTCGTGTGCGCGGCAATCGTGTCGCTACGTGTTTCCCGACGGTGCAGCGACGGGCGAGCGGGCGCTACCCGGGGCCGTCCTCATTTTCGAGGGCGTGCACCCCGTGGAAGGATGCCAGCATGGCCGATGCCGCCCGCAATACCGATTCGCCAGATACCCTCCCCGCCCCGGCCACCGACTGGAGCGCGGATCTGACGACCCGGACCGGATATGCCTTCCACGTCCGCCCGATCACGCCGGATGACGAGGCGGCGCTGGCCGACTTCTTCACGCATGTCGGCAAGGAGGACCTGCGCTTCCGCTTCCTCAGCGCGATCGACCATGTCGGGCACGAACAGCTGCTCGCGCTGCTGCGCGTCGATCACGAGCATAGCGAGCATTTCCTTGCCTGCGAGATCGGCAGCGGCCGGATCCTCGCGACCGCGATGCTGGTCGGCGATGACGACGGGCTGCGCGCGGAGGTCGCGGTCGCGATCCGCAGCGATTTCAAGCGGCGCGGGATCAGCTGGGTTCTGCTCGATCACGTCGCGATGTTCGCACGCGCCAAGGGCCTCCGCACGCTCGAATCGATCGAGAGCCGCGACAATCACCAGGCGATCGACATGGAGCGCGAGCGCGGCTGGACGGCCGCCCCCTGCCCTGGCGATCCCTCCGCGATGATCCTGCGACTGACGCTGGCATCGCCGCCCGCCTGACCCGTTCTGGTCACAGCGGCATGCGAGCGGCCGGCGGTGGCCGGTGCGGCGGTTCTGGTCTATCATCCAGGCCGGTTCCGTACCGGCGACCATGATCTTGGCCGCCGGCGTATCGGACCCGACCGCCGGACAAGGCCCAGAGCCCGATGAACCGCACGCGCCCAGCTCGACCAGCCGCCCCGCCCGCATGATCGCGCATCCGTCCGACATGGGCGACGCGGCTGCCGGACGTCCCGCCGTGCTGGCGGAGGAACTCGGCCTGCTGATCGATGCGGCAACGACCTATGCGATCTACATGCTCGATCCGCTGGGGCGGGTGACGATCTGGAACCGGGGCGCCGAGCGGATCAAGGGATGGACCGAGGCCGAGATCATCGGTCGCGATGCGGCGATCTTCTACCCGGCCGAAGACGTCGCGGCGGGCAAGCCGCGCGCCGATCTCGAGCGCGCGCATGCCGGTGGCCGGATCGAGGAGGAAAGCTGGCGGGTCCGCAAGGACGGATCGGAATTTCTCGCGAGCGTGACGATCACCGCGCTGCATGACGACGCGGGCGCGCTGCGCGGCTTTGGCAAGGTGATCCGCGACATCACCGACGAGAAGGCGGCGGAGGCCGCGATCCTGCGCCGCGAACATCATCTCCGCTCAATCCTGAACACCGTCCCCGATGCGATGATCGTGATGAACGAATACGGCGTCATCGTATCGTTCAGCGCCGCCGCCGCGCTCGTCTTCGGCTATGAGACGGACGAGGTGATCGGTCGCAACGTCGCGATGCTGATGCCGCCCGCGAATGCCGCTGCGCATGACCCGCATCTGCACACCTACCGGCGGACCGGGGCGCGGCACGTCATCGGCAATGTCCGGCTCGAACACGGGCTGCGCAAGAATGGCGAGGTCTTTCCGATCGAGCTCGCGGTCGGCGAGGCGTCGATCGCGGGCGAGCGGATCTTCACCGGCTTCATCCGCGACATCAGCCAGCGCCAGGCGACCGAGCGCCGGCTGAAGGAGCTGCAGGCCGAGCTGGTCCACGTCTCGCGGGTCAGCGCGATGGGCACGATGGCATCGACGCTCGCGCATGAGATCAACCAGCCGCTGACCGCGATCGCCAATTATCTGGAGGCGACGCGGGACATGATCGGCGACGCGCCGTCGCCGCTGCTGGCAGAGATCGCCGAGGCGCTCGAGCTCGCGGCGGCGCAGTCGCTGCGCGCCGGCACGATCGTCCGGCGGCTGCGCGCGTTCGTCGAGGGCGGCGACACCGCGCTTCGCGTCGAACCGCTCGCCGCGCTTGTCGAGGAGGCGATCAGCCTGGGACTGCTGGGCGCGCACGAGGCGGGGATCACGGTCACCACCGATATCCGCCAGGGCGCCGATCTGGTGCGGGTCGACCGCATCCAGATCCAGCAGGTCCTGGTCAACCTGATCCGCAATGCCATCCAGTCAATGGCCTGCGCGCCCGACAAGCGCCTGACGATCGCGACGCTGGCGGATCGCGACGGCTGGGTGCGGATCAGCGTGGCCGATACCGGTGCGGGCATCGATCCGGCGATCCGCGAACGCCTGTTCGACGCGTTCTCGACGACCAAGAGCGACGGCATGGGCCTTGGCCTTTCGATCTGTCGGACGATCGTCGAGGCGCATGGCGGCCGGATCTGGGTCGAACCGACATGCCCCGCCGGTACCGCCTTCCACTTCACGATACCGCTCGCCACACAGGATGTTGTCGATGGATGAGACCAGCCGAGTCGTGCACGTCGTCGACGACGATCCCGCGATCCGCCAGTCGGTCGGCTTCCTGCTGCGCAAGGCGGGCTATGCGGTCGAGACGCATGTGTCGGGCACGCATTTCCTCAAGCACGTCACGCGCGAGGCGCGTGGCTGTGTCCTGCTCGACGTGCGGATGCCCGATATCGATGGGCTCGAGGTGCAGGCGACGCTGGCGCAGCGCGGCATCACCCTGCCCGTGATCATGCTGACCGGGCACGGCGACGTCGCGCTTGCGGTGCGCGCGATCAAGGCGGGGGCGATCGAGTTCTTAGAAAAACCGTTCGAGCGCGCGACGTTGCTCGCGGCGATCGAGACCGCGCTCGCCAAGGCTGCACGGATCGGTCGCGACCAGCTTGCCGCGGCCGAGGCCCGCGTCCTGCTCGCAGCGCTGACCCCGCGCGAGCGCGACGTGCTGGACGGGATGGTCCTGGGCCGGCCGAACAAGCTGATCGCGTTCGATCTCGACATCGCGACGCGGACGGTCGAGGTCCACCGCGCCAATCTGATGGAAAAGCTGATGGCGCGCAGCCTCTCGGACGTGCTGCGCATCGCCTTTGCCGCGGGTCTGGGGGAACCTGCCGACCCGGCCTGAGCGCCCCCCCGTGTTTTACGTACAGACCGGGTCCGCGGGTCCTGTCATCGAAGGTCCGACAAGGATCGACGATGACTCCACCGGCCCCGCTTCTGCACACCAGCCCGGGCATCTCGCTGGTCGACGGCAATCCTGCGCGACGCCGTGCGCGGCAGATCCTGCTGCTCTCCGAACGCTACCGGGTACGGTCCTATGCAAGCTGTGCGGCCCTGGTGTCCGATCCGGCATCGCGCGACCATGCGTGCATCATCCTCGACCTCTCCGATCCCCGGCTGGCGGGGCAGGATGACGACGGGATGGCGGCGCTTGCCGCGATGCGAGGCCTGGGCTGGACTGGGCAGGCGATCCTGCTCGACGCGCGGGCGCCGTCGCCGGCCCTGCTCGCCGCGGCGGACCGTCAGGGTGACCGGATCCTCGACCGCGCGACGACTGACGGTGCGCTGCTCGCGGCGATCGCGGCCGCCATGCTGACGCTCGCCGGGTAAGGACGCCGCGCGGGCAGATGGGGTCAGCGTGAGGGTGGGCCGATCGCCGCCTGACTGAGCCGGGCGGCATGACGGGCGATCTCGTCATCCTCGCGCGAGGCGACGATCCGGATCTCCAAGCCCGGCAGCCATGCCATGCCGGTACCGATCGCCTGCTGGGTCGCGCGGTCATGTTCGCCGATCCCGCCGGTCAGCACGAGCAGGTCGATCCCCCCAAGCGTCGCAGCCATCGCCGCGATCTGCTTGCAGACCGATCGCTCGAACATCCGGATCGCGAGGTCGGCATCGGGGTTGTTCCCGGCTGCCGCGCGCAACACGCGCATGTCCCCCGACAATCCCGAGATCCCCGCCATTCCCGATTCGTGATCGATCAGCGTCGCCAATGCCCCGGCGTCGAGCCCGGTCTCGCGCAGCAGGTACAACAGAATGCCGGGGTCGATATCCCCCGTCCGCGTCGCCATCGTCACGCCGCCCGACGGCGTCAGCCCCATGCTGGTGTCGACCGATCGCCCGTCGCGCACCGCGGTGACGCTCGCCCCGTTGCCGAGATGCGCGATGACGAGGCGGGACGGCACGCCTTCGCCGAGCTGCGCCAGGATCGATTCGCACGACAGGCCGTGAAAGCCGTACCGCCGCACCCCGCTTGCGCGGTATCGGCGCGGGATCGGCAGGACCTGCGCGACATCGGGCAGATCGGCGTGAAAGGCGGTGTCGAAACAGGCGACCTGCGGCAGCCCGGGATAGCGCGCGCGTGCAGCCGCGATCAACGCAAGCGCCGCCGGACCGTGCAGCGGCGCGAACGCACAGGCCGCGACCAGATCCGCGGTCACGGCATCGTCGATCAGGCAATGCGCGGTACGATGCGGCCCGCCATGGACGATCCGGTGGCCGATCGCGGTCGGCACCAGGCTGTCCCGCAACGCGGCGTCGAGCGCGTCCGGGACCGAAACGTGACCGTCGGCGGTCTCGATCGTCCCGCCAATCAGCAGCGCAGGCTCCGGGTCGACGGCGTAGAGCCCGTATTTCACCGTCGACGACCCGCTGTTCAGCGCGAGAATCAGCGCGCCCATTGCCAGTCGCGCACCTCCGGCAGATCGTCGCCCTGTTCGGCGATGTAGAGCTTGTGCCGTTCCATCGTCGTCCAGTAGCGCGCGGTTTCGCGCGGGACGCGGTCGCGGAACCGCGGGATCCGCTCGATCGCGTCGAGTGCCAGCCGGTACCGGTCGAGATCGTTCAGTACCACCATGTCGAACGGCGTCGTCGTCGTGCCCATTTCCTTGTAGCCGCGGACATGGATGTTGGCATGGTTCGCGCGGCGGTAGGTCAGCTTGTGGATCATCGCCGGATAGCCGTGGAACGCGAAGATCACCGGTGTGTCGCGCGTGAACAGCGCATCGAACTCGCGCTCGTCGAGGCCGTGCGTATGTTCGGATCGCGGCTGCAGCACCATGAGGTCGACGACATTGACCACCCGGATCCGGATGTCGGGGACATAGGCCCGCAGCAGCGTGACCGCCGCCAGCGTCTCGAGCGTCGGGACGTCGCCCGCACACGCCATCACCACATCGGGCTCGGCATCGTCGCCCGCCCAGTCCCAGATGCCGGCGCCCGCGGTGCAGTGCCGCACCGCCGCGTCGATCCCCAGCCATTGCCATTCGGGCTGCTTGCCCGCGACGATCACGTTCACATAGCCGCGGCTGCGCAGGCAATGGTCGCCGACCGACAACAGGCAATTGGCATCGGCGGGCAGATAGATCCGCGTGACCTCCGCGGTCTTGTTGGCGACGTGATCGATGAACCCCGGATCCTGATGCGACAGGCCATTGTGATCCTGTCGCCAGACATGCGACGTCAGCAGATAGTTGAGCGACGCGATCGGCCGCCGCCACGGAATGCCGCGCGTCACCTTCAGCCATTTGGCATGCTGATTGACCATCGAATCGACGATGTGGACGAACGCCTCGTAACAGGAAAACAGTCCGTGGCGCCCGGTGAGCAGATAGCCCTCGAGCCAACCCTGGCACAGATGCTCGCTCAGCACCTCCATCACGCGGCCGTCCGGGGTCAGATGCTCGTCGACCGGCTCGACCTCGGCCATCCAGACCTTGCCCGACACGTCATAGACATCGGCGAGACGGTTCGACGCGGTCTCGTCGGGGCCGAACAGGCGGAAGTTCACGTTCGGCATGTTGAGCGTCATCACGTCGCGCAGATAGCGACCGAACACCCGCGTCGCCTCGGCCATGACCGTGCCCGGCGCGTCGACCGGTACGGCATGCGCGCGGAAGTCGGGCAGCGACAGCGGCACCATCGTCTCGCCGCCGTTGGCATGCGGGTTCGACCCCATCCGCCGATGCCCGGTCGGGGCGAGCGAGGCGTAGATGTCGAGGAACTTGCCCGTCGCATCGAACAGCTCCTCGGGGCGGTAGCTGCGCATCCACTCTTCGAGCAGACGCAGATGCTCGGGGTCCTTGAAGTCGGCGATCGGCACCTGATGCGCGCGCCACGTGCCTTCGACCGGCTTGCCGTCGACGGTCTTCGGGCCGGTCCACCCCTTGGGCGTGCGGAACACGATCATCGGCCAGCGCGGGCGTTCGGGCGTCGCGCCGGGGATGCGTGCCTCGGCCTGGATCGCCTGGATCCTCGCCAGCGCGGTGTCGAGCGCGGCGGCGAGCTGCTGGTGGACGAGCGCGGGGTCGCTGCCGCCGACATAGAGCGGCTCATGCCCATAGCCGCGCAGCAGCGCGTCGAGCTCGTCCTCGTCGATCCGCGCGAGGATCGTGGGGTTGGCGATCTTGAACCCGTTGAGATGCAGGATCGGCAGGACCGCGCCGTCGCGCGCGGGGTTGAGAAACTTGTTCGAATGCCAGCTCGCCGCCAGCGCCCCCGTCTCCGCCTCGCCGTCGCCGATCACGCAGGCGACCAGCAGGTCCGGATTGTCGAACGCCGCGCCATAGGCATGCGCCAGCGAATAGCCGAGCTCGCCCCCCTCGTGGATCGATCCCGGCGTCTCGGGCGCGACATGGCTGGGGATTCCGCCCGGCCAGGAGAATTGCCGGAACAGCCGGTGCATACCCGACCGGCTGCGCTCGATCGCGGGATAGCGCTCGGTGTAGGAGCCCTCGAGATAGGTGTGGGCCACCAGCCCCGGACCGCCATGCCCCGGCCCGATGATGTTGATCATGTCGAGGTCGTGCGCGACGATCAGCCGGTTGAGATGGACGTAGAGGAAGTTGAGGCCCGGCGTCGTGCCCCAGTGGCCGAGCAGCCGCGGCTTGACGTCGGCGATCGTCAGCGGACGTTCGAGCAGCGCGTTGTCGCGCAGATAGATCTGGCCGACCGAGAGATAATTGGCCGCGCGCCAATAGGCGTCCATCCGCCGCAGCTCATCGGGCGACAACGGATCGGCGGGCGCCACGACATGCGGCGGTGCCTTGTGGGCCAAACCGGTCAAGAGTGCGGCGCCCATGGACGAGCGGCGGGGATCGCGGGCGGTATGGGGCGCATGTCGATAATCCTTTGATGGAGGCGCATCAGCCGGCGAGCCGGCTGGTCAGCGAAGGGTCGCGCAGCAGCGCCTCGTCGCCGAACGCCAGTTGTGCGCAGGTGCGGTTTGCCTGCGCGGTGACGGCGTTCAGATGCTGGCCGGCGACCTGCGGATCGAGGTGTCTGGTGATATTGGCGAATCGGCGCTGTTCCTGCGACCGCATGCCGAAGGCGTGGACCAGATACTGGTCGACCATGGTCGTCAGCCCCGTTCCAAGCCCCTGATCGTCGAGCCAGACCCGGCTGCCCGCCGCGGTCGTGAAGGTCAGCAGCCGCTTGCCGCCGAGCAGCAGGCTGCGCGCACGCTGCTGGACCGCGACAGGCTCGATCCCTGCGCCGAACACGCGCTCGATATAGCCCTTCATCATCGCCGGCGGGGATCCGAACCAGAGCGGGTAGACGAGGACGAACACGTCGCAGCCCGCGATCGCCGCGCGTTCGTCCTGCACGTCCTGCGCGAGAACCGCCGCATCCCGCGTCGGCAATTCCGCCGGTTTGAGCACCGGATCGAAGCCCAGCGCATAGAGGTCGCGCAGCACGACGTGCTGGCCGTTCGCGCGCACCGCCTCGCAATAGCGGTGCGCGATCGCGTGGTTGAAGCTCACAGGGTCCGGATGGCACAGGATCACGGCATGCCGAGGCTGGGCCGCAACGGGCTCGTCATCCATCATCGCGCCGACTCCATCCTGCCGACCCTCATCCGATCGCACGCCGCGCCGGAGACGGTCAGGGAGTGGAGGATTACGGCATAGAGCCGCGGGTTCTCAGCCTCGGAAACTACGCACTAGGCAGCGCGCTGTATGCCTGCGCGTCCCCGTTGTCCCGGAGGCAGCCAAGTCGAAATGCCGCCCGAGCACGGACACGACGCGATCAAGACCTTGCTGGCCTCAACGGCTTTGATGGTAGTGAATAGCGGCCTACCACCTGGGCGTGCCATGATCATGCGGTGCATGATGGTCGGGAAGAGAGGATTCGAACCTCCGGCCCCTGCCTCCCGAAGACAGTGCTCTACCAGGCTGAGCTACTCCCCGACGGAGTCCGATCGTTACGCCCTTGGGGGACCGACCGGTGACTGGAGGGGCGCCTATACCCAGCACTTCGCGGCTGTGCAAGCGGCCGCGGCAAGAAGTTTTCGGGAGATGTCGAAAAGCACGGGGGCATTGCGTGATGCGGCGGGACGGTTGCGTCGCGACGTCGATGCAGTGCGGATATTATGGGAAGCGATCGCTGGCGGCATCGAGCCGCGGCAGGTTGTGGACGATGGTGCACCCAGAGCGATTCGAACGCCCGACCCTCAGATTCGTAGTCTGATGCTCTATCCAGCTGAGCTATGGGTGCATCGCCATGCCGTTTACAGCCGGCCCGTGTCTGGCCGTCTGGCCCCGCCGCGAGGCAGGAAATCCTGGTGCACCCAGAGCGATTCGAACGCCCGACCCTCAGATTCGTAGTCTGATGCTCTATCCAGCTGAGCTATGGGTGCACTGGAGGGGCGCTGATAGCAGGCATTTTTCGCGGCGCAAGGGTGTTGCGCGATAAAGTTGTGTACGCCGCGCCGGCGGCATAGAGCGACGGGCATGAAACAGCCTTCCCGCCCCGCGCTGATCGCCCTTCTTCTCGTGCCCGCCCTGGCGGTCGGCGCCTGCAGCAAGGATACCGCCAGCTATCCCTCGCTCGGGATCCGCCCGACCGAGTCGATCGGCTTCGGCGAACCCGCGGGCAAGCCGGTGGTGGTCCAGCCCGATCCGACGCTCGACACCGATATTGCAGCGTTCCGGACGCAGCTCGACCGGATCAAGGCGGGCTTTGCGAAGGATGCGGCGGACACCCAGGCCGCCGCCCGTGCCGCACGCGGCGGTGCGGTCGGTAGCGAGCCGTGGCTGACGGCCCAGACCGCGCTGGCGGGTCTCGACGACTGGCGCGCGCAGACGTCGCTGCTGGTCACCGATATCGAGCGTCGCGCGACCGATCGCGCGGCGACGCTCGCGCCGGCCTATCCCGCGCTCGATGCGGTGCGCGACGCGGCGCAGGCCGAAGCCGAGAAGCAGGGAACGACCATCACGCAGATCCAGGCGAGCCTCCCCGCCGCCTGACGCCGCCCCCCTCAGCCTACCAGAGCCCCTTGAGCAGCGGCAGGATTGTCGAATAATCGTCGGTCCAGGCGGCCATGCCGTCGCGTGCGACGATCGGCTCCCAGCCTGAATTGCGTTGCCGGAGCAGCGCGATCGCCCGCGGGTCGCGCGACAGCGCGATCCAATCCGATGGCGAGGGGTGATCGGCGTCGAGCGGCGAAGGACGGTAGAGCAGGTGGACGGCGTGCCACCCCGCCTCGCGCGCGGCGGCCGCGACCACGGGTTCGAGGTCGATATAGCGGTTCGAGATATGGACGAGCAGCAGCCCGTTTCGCGATATCACGCGGCCATAGGTCGCAAACGCCTCGCGCGTCATCAGGTGCATCGGCACCGTATCCGACGAGAAGGCATCGAGCGCGAGCAGGTCGAGACTCGCGGTCCGCTCGCCCGCCAGCGCGATCCGCGCGTCGCCGATCCGGATCACCGGATCGGGCAGGCAGCGCGACAGATAGCTGAACTGGCCGGTATCGCGCGCGATCCGCACGACCGCCGGATCGATCTCGTAGAAACGCCACTGCTCGCCCGGACGCGCGTAGCAGGACAAGGTGCCCGTCCCCAGCCCGACGACACCGACCCGCGCCGCCGGGCCATAGAGCGGGCCGAGCGCCAGCATCGCCTGCCCCACGCCCGATCCGGCGACATAATAGGTGGTCGGCGTCCGCTCGCGCGCGGGCGAACCGCGCAGCTGGATGCCGTGGACGGTGGTGCCGTGATCGAGCTCGCGGACCCCCTCGCCGTCGCGGACGGTGTAGACGCCGAAATAGCTGCGCTCGCGCGCACCCCGCTCGGCGCTGAGTTCCAGCGCACGATAGCCCCCGAACATCACCAGCGTGCTGGCGAGCACGACGACATAGGGCAGCCGTGCGCCAAGCGTGGCGAGGCCGATCGCGGCGACGATCAGGAAGGCCGCACCCTGATGCTGGTCGCCCAATATGCCGTCGGGGTTGCTGATCCTGAGCCCGGCCGCCACCGCCATGACAAGGATGATGGCCGCGAGCCCGAGATGGCGCCGTACCGCCGGCCCCGACCAGACCGCGCGAAACGTCGCCATCAGGTACATCTGCGGCACGAGCACGCCGGCTGCCAGGATCAGCAGCGGATATTCATAGGTCCAGTCGAAGATCACGGGTGCCAGCAACGCCGCGAACACCCCGCCCAGCACGCCGCCGACCGACATTGCGAGATAGAAGCCCGTCAGCTGGTCGGGGGCCGGACGCCGGCGATACATGGCGGTGTGGAGCGCGACCGACACCATGAACAGCAGGGTCAGCGCGATCGTCGCGCTGAACACAGGCTTGTCGTTGAACCCGCCCATGATCACCCCGCCGAACAGCAGGATCGTCACCGGCGCGATCCGGGTCAGCAGATCGGCGAGCGTGCGGTCCTGCGCGAAGGCGATGGTGAAGCTGAGCAGATAGAGCCCGAGCGGCAGCACCCAGAGCAGCGGCATCGCGACGATGTCGGTGGTGATATAGGTCGAGGTGGCGAGCATCAGCCCCGACGGCACCAGCGCGAGCGCGATCCAGTGGAGGATCCGCGCCGCGCCCGGCGCCGGGCTGGTCGCGGCGATATGCTCGGCCGACGCGGTGCGCGGCAGCCGCGTCGCGCAGAGCGCCACAAGCAGGACGAGCACCGCGTACCCTGCGGTCCACAACAGGCTCTGGCCGTGGATCGCCAGCAACGGCTCGACGACCAGCGGATAGGCGATCAGCCCCGCGAAGCTGCCGAGATTGGACGCGGCATAGAGCGCATAGGGATCCGCGCCGCCGCTCGACGCGCTGAACCAGCGCTGGATCAGCGGCGCCTGTGCCGAGACCGCGAAGAACAGCGGCCCGATCGACAGGCCGAGCAGCCAGGGCACCCACACCGCAGGCTGCGCATCGGCGGGCAGATCGAGCGCGAACAGCCCGATCGGCAGCCACAAAGCCGCGACCGCGAGCACGCCGAGATGGATGACCGCCTGCGCGCGCGGCTTCACCCGTCCGAGCCAGTGCGCATAGGCATAGCCGCCGAGCAGCAGCGCCTGATAGACGAGCATCGCCGAGTTCCACACGGCAGGCGCGCCGCCGAGCCGCGGCAACGCCATGCGCGCGACCATCGGCTGGACGAGGAACAGCAGGAACGACCCTGCCAGGATCGTCGCGACGAACAGGACGCGGCACCACCGCGCCATCGGGGAAGGATCAGACATTGGTGGGGCGATGGATCCGATAGAGGACGTGCCGGCGCAGCGGGTCGGTGGCGGCGAGATCGGGATGGTCGAAATCGCCGTCCTCGACATGGGTCATACCCAGCCGCTCCATCAGCGCGCGGCTGCGCATGTTGGCGGGGACCGTGATGGCGACGATATGCCCGACGGGCAGATGGGCCCAGCCCCAGGCGAGGCTCGCCGCCGCGGCTTCGGACGCATAGCCCTGCCCCCAGGCATGACGCGCGAGACGCCAGCCGATCTCGATCGCGCCGTCGATCGGCGGCTTGCCCGGTACCAGACCGCAAAAGCCGAGAAATGCGGCATCCGCCCTGCGTTCGATCGCCCAGAAGCAATGTCCCGACGTGCGCTGCCGCTCGACCATCCGGCCGACCGCCGCCTGCGTCTCGGCGAGCGTCGCCGGCGGCCCGAGAAAGCGCATCACATCGGGGTCACGCCCCATCGCCGCGAAGGGCTCGACGTCCGCGTCCCGCCACGCTCGCAGGATGAGACGCTCGGTCTCGAGCCTGAACTCATCCATTCAGGAGCCGGGCCGCGTGTGCCGCATGATAGGTCAGCACGCCCGAACAGCCGGCGCGCTTGAACGCCATCAGCGTCTCGAGCACCAGCGCGTCGCGGTCGCCCGCGCCCGCTGCGGCCGACGCCTCGATCATCGCATATTCGCCCGACACCTGATAGGCGAAGACCGGCACCTCGAACGCCTGACGGACGCGGACGATGATGTCGAGATAGGGCAGGCCCGGCTTGACCATCACCGTATCGGCGCCCTCGGCGAGATCCATCGCGACCTCGCGCAGCGCCTCCTCGGCATTGGCGTTGTCCATCTGGTACGTCTTCTTGTCGCCCTTCAGCAGCCCGCGGCTGCCGACCGCATCGCGGAACGGGCCGTAAAAGGCGCTCGCATATTTGGCGGCATAGGACATGATCTGGACGTTGTGATGCGACTCCGCCTCGAGCGCGGTGCGGATCATGCCGATCCGACCGTCCATCATGTCGCTGGGCGCGATAATATCCGCGCCCGCCGCCGCCTGGTTCAGCGCCTGCGCGACGAGCATCTCCGCGGTGGTGTCGTTGACGACATAGCCCGCCGCGTCGACCAGCCCGTCATGGCCGTGGCTGGTATAGGGGTCGAGCGCGACGTCGGTCAGCACGCCGACCTCGGGCACCGCATCCTTGAGCGCACGGATGGCCTGGCACATCAGATTGTCGGGGTTGAGCGCCTCGCGGCCATCCTCGGTGCGACGCTCGGGCTGGGTGTAGGGAAACAGCGCGATGCACGGGATGCCGAGGTCGCGCGCCTCGCGACCGCGCGCGACGATCTGGTCGACCGACCAGCGCGAAACGCCGGGCAGGCTGGCGATCGGTTGCTCGACGCCCTCCCCCTCGACGACGAACAGCGGCCAGATCAGATCGGCCGGCGTGAGGACGGTCTCGGCATGGAGCCGGCGGCTCCAGTCGGACGAGCGGGTGCGGCGCAGGCGCAGCGCGGGATAGCTTGCGGACATGGCGCGGCTTTTGCGGGATGGACGCCGCGCAGGCAAGCGTTACGGTCGGCGCGAACGAAACCGATCGCTGCCGATTCGGCCTCGGGGACGCATTTCCCTTTCGCGCGTTGGGCCTCGCATGACCGCCATCACCACAGACACGACCCAGGCGCCCGATACCGGACCGGCGCGCGACCGGCCGATCCGCTCCGCCGCGCTCGTGGTGAACGCGAAATCGCGCAAGGGACAGGCGCTGTTCAAGCGCGCCTGCGCGGCGATGTCGGGGCTTCCCTATGAGGTCGACGCGCATGCGGTCGAGAACCCCGAGGATCTGGAACCCACCGTCCGGCGCGCGCTCGCCGCCAAGCCCGATCTGCTGATCCTGGGCGGCGGTGACGGCACGATCAGCGGGCTCGTCGACCTGATGGTCGGGCACGACGTCATCCTCGGCGTGCTCCCGCTCGGCACCGCGAACAGCTTCGCGCGGACGCTGGGCATTCCGCTGACGATCGAGGGCGCGGTCGAGGTCATCCGGACGGGTGCGCCGCGGCGGATCGATCTCGGCATGATCGACGGCGATTATTTCGCCAATTGCGCGGCGATGGGGATCAGTCCGAAGATCGCCGAGACGGTGCCGCACGGCCTCAAGAAGGTGCTGGGCCGGGTCGGCTATCTCGGCTGGGCGGCGTATCAGTTCATGCGCTTCCGCCCGTTCACGCTGATCGTCGGCGAGGGCCCGGACGCGGTGCGGATGCGCGTCGTCGAGGTGCGGATCTCGAACGGTCCCTATCATGGCGGGACCGAGCTGGTCGACGCGGCGGCGGTCGATTCGGGCGAGATCGTCGTGCAGGCGGTGATGGGCAAGATGAAGCGGCGGCTGGTGCAGAACTGGGTCGCCAGCGTGTTTCGCCACGAATCGCGCCACGAGGAGGTCCGCGACTTCCGCGGCAAGAGCATGCGCGTCGACACGATCCCCAAGCTGCCGATCTCGATCGATGGCGAGGTGCTCGCCAAGACGCCGGTGACCGCCAGGATCGCCGCCGGGATCATCCAGGTCATGGCCCCGGTGACGCCGCCCCAAACCTAGGGTGGCGCTCAGCCGACCGGCATGGACCGGCTGGCGGGCTCGCAATCCGCCTTGGCTGCCTCGCCTGCGTCGTGTGCGGCGGGCTCGGTAACGATCCGGCCCTTGCGCCAGCCGCCATGCAGGTAATAGCCGATCGTCAGCAGCATCGAGGCGAGCGACCCTGCGGGAAAGCTCCACCAGATTGCATCCGCGCCGATCATCGGCTCGAGCGCATAGGCGAGCCCGAACCGTACCGGCCCCATCGCGACCGCTAGGATCAGCAAGGGGCCGACCACCGCGCCGTTCGCGCGTACCGTCGCCGACAGCACCATCGACACGCCGAACAGGATGAAGCTCCACCCCGCGATGAGGTTGATCCGCGTCGCGATGCCGATCGCGCCTGTATCCTGCCCGAGGAACAGCCACAGCACGTGCCGGTCGAGCAGCGTCAGCAGCGCCACGAGCCCGCCGGTCAGCGCGAGATTCATCATCAGCCCCGCGCGCGTGATCCGGTCGACCCGGTCCCAGCGCCCCGCACCGATATTTTGCGCCGCCATCGCGCTGACCGCCGCACCGACCGCCATCGCGGGCATCTGCACATAGGTCCAGAGCTGGTTGGCGGCGCCATAGGCGGCGGTCGTGGTGGTGCCGTGCCGGTTGACCAGCCCGATCATCGCCAGCGCCGAGGTCGAGACGACGAGCATCTGCAATCCCATCGGGACGCCCTTCACGACGATGGTCTTCAGCAGCGCACGATCGGGCAGGATATAGCGCAGCTCGGCGCCACGCAGCCGGATCGGCAGGTCCTTCGCATAGATATAGGCGAGCAGCGCGACGAACGAGACCGTATTGGCAATCAGCGTCGCGAGCGCGGATCCCTCGATCCCGAGCGCGGGGATCGGCCCCCAGCCGCGGATCAGCAGCGGGTTGAGCGCGACGTCGACGACCGAACCGAGCGCCATGAACTTCAGCGGGGTCAGCGAATCGCCGGTGCCGCGCAGCGCCATCGTCAGCAGCACGGTCAGGAACCCCGCGGGCATCGCGACGAAGATCACGCGCAGATAGGCGAGCGCGAGCGGATAGACCTCGGCAGGCGTCGCCAGCAGGCGCAGGATCGCCGGTGCGACCAGCCAGCCGATCGCCACCGTCAGCACCGAGATGATCGTGAACAGCCCGAACGACGTGCCGAGCACGCGGCGCACCGCATCGATGTCGCGGCGGCCCATGTTCTGGCCGATCAGGATCGTCGACGCCATGCCGAAGCCGAACACCGCGGCGACCAGCAGGAACATGATGATGTTCGCGTTGGTCGTCGCCGCCAGCGCGCGCTCGCCGAGAAACTGGCCGATCCACACCGCGTTGATCGAACCGTTGAGCGATTGCAGGACCGACGATCCGAGCGTCGGCAGCGCGAACGCCAGCAACGTCTTGCCGATCGGCCCCGTGGTCAGGTCGCGCTGGCCGGTCCTTGGTGCAGCCGTGTCCGTCGCATCAGGCATCGCAGTCGGGTCCCCTCCCCTTTGCAGGCGAGGTCAGGACCATCCCCGACCCCGCATGCTCGCAGCACGCGTACGCACACCCCGGCCCCGTCCCGCACAGCGGACGGGGTCAGGTCAGCCCAGCCGTCCCAGTGCCGCCTGCAGCCGCGCGGCTTCGGCGGCCTTGTCGGCATGGTCCGCCTTGGCCTTCTCGACCGCTTCGGGCTTGGCGCGCTCGACGAAGCTCGCATTGCCGAGCCTCCCTGCGAGCGCGTCGCGCTCCTTCTCCGCCGCCGCGATCGCCTTGGTCAGGCGGGTGCGCTCGGCGTCGAGATCGATGACGCCCTCGAGCGGCAGGACGAAGGTCGCCTCGTCGACCACGACCTGCGCCGCGCCGCCGGTGGCTTCGCCCTCGGCATGCGTGACGCGCGCGAGGCGTGCGAGCGCGGGCGCCTGGCGTTCGAGCCGTGCGAGCGTCGCCGCACTCGCATCACGAACGTGCAGCGGCAGACGCGCGCCCGGCGGCACGTTCAGCTCGTTGCGCGCGGTGCGGATCTCGCCGACGAGCCGGATCAGCCAGTCGACCTCCCTGCTCGCCTCGGGATCGAGCGAGCGCGCATCCGCCATCGGCCACTGCGCGACGATCAGGTCGTGCTCACGCGCGCCCATCGCGTGCCACAGCTCCTCGGTGATGAACGGCATGAACGGGTGGAGCAGCACCAGGATCTGGTCGAGCACCCAGCCCGCGACCGCCTTGGATTCCTCGTCGATCTGGCCGCGGACGTCATCGACCATCTGCGGCTTGATGAGTTCGAGATACCAGTCGCAGAAGCGGCTCCACGCGAACTGGTAGATCGCGTTGGCGGCGCCGTCGAAGCGGTAGTCGGCGAGCGCGAGGTCGACCTGCTGCACGGTCGCGATCGTCTCGGCGATGATCCACTTGTTGACCGCGAGCTCCGCGCGCGGCGCCTCCAGCGTCGTGCTGGCGACGATGCCGTTGGCCTGTGCAAAGCGCGCCGCGTTCCACAGCTTGGTCGCAAAGTTGCGATAGCCCTCGACGCGCTTCTCATCCATCTTGATGTCGCGGCCCTGGCTTTCCATCGCCGCCATGAAGAAGCGCAGCGCATCGGCGCCATACTGGTCGATCAGCCCGAGCGGGTTGACGACATTGCCCTTCGACTTGGACATCTTCGCACCGTCCGCCGCACGGACGAGACCGTGCAGGTAGAGCGTGCGGAACGGCACGTCCTTCATGAAGTGCAGCCCCTGCATCATCATCCGCGCGTTCCAGAAGAACAGGATGTCGAAGCCGGAGATGAGCACGTCGTTGGGATAGCGGCCGCCGAGTTGCGATCCAGAGGCAAGCCCCTCCCCTTCAG
>NZ_JPDP02000164.1:0-25491 GCF_000732685.2 Sphingomonas sp. STIS6.2 | reverse complement strand
CCGCCGGGCGCGCGTCTGCCGCTGCACGTTCGTGATGCGAGTGCGGCGACGCTCGCACGGCTCGAACGCCAGGCGCCCGCGCCGGCGAGCGCCTGCGCTTCGGCCTCGGTTTCAGCCACGTACGGCGTACCGTCGGGCCCGAACCATGCCGGGATCTGATGCCCCCACCACAGCTGGCGCGACACGCACCAGGGCTGAATGTTCTCCATCCAGTTGAAGAACGTCTTCTCCCAGGTCTTGGGCACGATATCGATCGCGCCGACGCGCACCGCCTCGATCGCGGGCTGTGCGAGCGTCTTGGCGTCGACATACCATTGGTCGGTCAGCCACGGCTCGATCACCACGCCCGAGCGATCGCCGTACGGCGTCTGGATCGTGCGCGGCTCGGCGTCGTGCTCGACGCCGTCCTTGTCGAGATGCGCGATCAGGAAGCCCTCGGCCTTCAGCTGCGCGACGATGGCCTTGCGCGCCTCCGCGGTCGTCAGCCCGAGCAGCTCGGCGGGGATCAGCCCGTCGGACACCTGCACGACGCGCGCCTTGGCATCGAGCATGTTGAGCATCGCGCCCGCGGCCATCCCTGCCCGCTTGCCGACCTCGAAATCGTTGAAGTCATGCCCCGGCGTGATCTTCACCGCGCCCGATCCGAGCTCGGGATCGGCATGGTCGTCGGCGATGATCGGGATCAGCCGTCCGGTGATCGGCAGCTTCACCTGCTTGCCGATCAACGCGGTGTAGCGCGCGTCCGCGCCGTTCACCGCGACCGCCATGTCGGCGAGCATCGTCTCGGGCCGCGTCGTCGCGACCTCGATGAATCCCGATCCGTCGGCGAGCGGATAGCGCAGGTGCCAGAAGCTGCCCTTGATCTCGCGCGTCTCGACCTCGAGGTCGCTGATCGCGGTGCCGAGGCCCGGATCCCAGTTCACGAGGCGCTTGTCGCGGTAGAGCAGCCCCTGCTTGTGCAGGTCGACGAACACCTTGAGGACGGCCTTCGAAAAGCCCGGGTCCATCGTGAAGCGTTCGTTCGCCCAGTCCATCGAACAGCCCAAGCGGCGGAGCTGCTGCGTGATCTCGCCGCCGCTCTCTTCCTTCCACGCCCAGACCTTGGCGATGAAGTCCTCGCGCGAAAGGTCGGTGCGCTTCTGCGGCGGGGTCATCGCGCCCATCTGGCGCTCGACGACCATCTGCGTCGCGATGCCCGCGTGATCGGTGCCGACCACCCAGAGGGCGTCCTTGCCCTTGAGGCGGGCATGGCGCGTCAGGATATCCTGCAGCGTGTTGTCGAGCGCATGGCCGATATGCAGGCTGCCCGTGACGTTGGGCGGCGGATTGACGATCGTCCAGGGTTCCGCGTTCGGGCGATCGGGGCGGAACTGGCCGCCGGCCTCCCAATGCGCATACCAGCGCGATTCGATGGAGGCGGGGTCGAAGGTTTTGGGAAGCTCGCTCATACCCCGTGCCTTAGCGAGCGTGTCCGGGCTAGACCAGCCTCACGTCCGCGCCCCCGGCTTGTCGAGCACCGCCCGGATGCGGTCGTTCAACTCATTCCGCCGATAGGGTTTGCGGATCAGTTCGAACGACCGGCTGCCCTCGTCGATCGCCTCGTCGGCAAAGCCCGTCGTCAGCAGCACCGCGGTGTGCGGATAGTCGCGCCGCACCGACTGGGCCAGCGTGACGCCGTTCATGCCGCCGGGCATCAGGATATCGGTGAACAGCAGGCGGAATTCGGAGTCCTGACGGAGCGTGTCCAGCGCGGCGCGCGCGCTGTTGACCAGGACGACGTCATAGCCGAGATCCTCGAGGATCGTCCGCCCCAGCTCGCCCACTTCGCGCTGATCCTCGACCATAAGCACGCGCTCGGCACCGCCCGTATGCGGTGCGATCGGCCCCGCGGACTTGCGCTCGACCGCGCCGCTCGCGCGCGGGAAGTAGAGCGAGAATTCGGCACCGCCCCCGCTGAGGTTGCGCACCGTCGCAAGGCCCCCCGACTGCCGGACGAAGCCGTAGACCATCGCGAGGCCCAGCCCGGCACCCTTGCCCATCTCCTTTGTCGTGAAGAAGGGTTCGAAGATCTTGTCGACCGTGCCGGGGTCGATCCCCGGCCCGTTGTCGCGAATGCTCAGCACGACATATTCGCCGGGCTCGAGCCTCGCGACACCGCCATCCTCGGGAAGGACGGCGTTGCGCGTCGTGATCGTGATCTCGCCCGTGCCGTCGAGCGCGTCGCGGGCATTGGCGATGATGTTGAGCAGCGCCATCTCAGCCTGCACCGGATCGACGCGGCAATTCCACAGATCGGCCGCCAGGTCGCGCTTCAGCGTGATCCCGCTGCCGATGCTGCGGTCGAGAATCGGCCGGAAATCGCCCAGCAGCTGGTTGAGGTTCATCAGCCGGTCGCGCAATTCCTGCTTGCGCGCGAAGGCGAGCAGCTGTTGCGTGAGCGTCGCCGCGCGCGAGGCCGAGGTCGAGATCGCATCGACCGCCCGTCGCGCCGATCGATCGCTTGCGTCGATCCGCGCGTCGAGGATGTCGGCATAGCCCTGAATGACCTGCAGCAGATTGTTGAAGTCGTGCGCGATTCCCCCGGTCAGCTTGCCGACGGCCTCCATCCGCTGCGCCTCGTGCAGCGCCTCCTCCGCCTCGCGGCGGCGCGAGATGTCCAGCTGGCTCGCGAAGAAATAGCGCAGCTCGCCGTCATCGCCGAACACGGGCGAGACGTAGAGCGCGTTCCAGAAGGTCGAGCCGTTCTTGCGATAATTGAGCATCTCGACCGAGACTTCCTCACGCTTGGCGATCGCGGCGCGTAATTCGCCAACGACCGTGCGGTCGGTCTCGGGGCCCTGCAGGAAGCGGCAATTATAGCCCAGGATCTCGTCCTGCGAGTAGCCGGTCATGAACGAGAAGGCGTCGTTGCAGAAGATGATCGGGTTGTCGGGCCGATGCGGGTCGGTCACCACCATCGGCATCCGCGTGGTCCGCACCGCCGCAAAGAAGATGTCGCTGCTGGCATCGGCCGGCGCGATATCGCCCCGGACGCCCTGAGCGGCGAGACGGGCGGGGATTTTAGGCTCGGACACACTGTGATCGGACATTTGCCAACAACCATAGCGGAACCGTCACGGTTCCGCTCGTCGTGACATTACAGTCGTTTGGACCAGAACCCGGCGAGCAGTGTCCGATCGTCGCCAGCCGGCCAGGTCCCGATACAGGCCGCAGCGCGAAACGCTGCGGCCTGCCCGGTCAGGGCTGCTGGTTCATGATCTTGGCGATCTCGCGCGCGACCATGTCCTCGACCATGTCGGGCAGGTTCGCGTCGATCCATTCGCGCAGCATAGGGCGCAGCATCTCGCGGACCAGACCCTCGAGCGTGCCGTCGCTGCTTCCCTCGGGCTTGACCATCATCCGCGTCAGCGCCTCGAGCGGCGCACGCGTCGCCGCCGCGGTTTCGCGCGACATGATCGGCTGGGCCGGCTCTTCTGCAGGCTGCGGAGCATGCTGCTGGGGCGCATGCGCGGCCGGCGACGCGACATGCGGCTGGGGCTGGCTCCGCGGCGGCGCCTGACGTGGTTCCGGCGCGGCGTCGACCGAGGTCAGCACCGGCGACTTCGGCGGGCGGGGGGTGCGGTCAACCATCGGCATCGGGTCGCTCAGTTCGAGGATTTCATCGTCGTCGATCGCGTCGTCGTCGTAATCGGCCGCGTAATCGGTGGCCGCCGATGCGGGCATCGCCCGCTGGTGGCGCCGCTGGCGACTGGGCATGCCGTCGCCTTCTTCGGCAATGATGCGTTTGATCGACGAGAGGATTTCCTCCATCGACGGCTCCGCGCTGATATCCCCCATACGGACCATTCCAAACCCCGTCGCCCCACGCGCCCCTATTGGCGGCTCGGCGCATCCTTACCTGTCGTCAATGCCGGGTTCCTGTCAACCGGGCTGTCGAGCAACGGGTCAAGTTCACGGCGTACGGCCGCGTCCTGCGTGGGGGACTGAACCGTACGCGTCGCGACCGGCACCGGCTCGCCATCACCGCCCCAGTCCCAGATCTTCTTGTGGACGCGGTCGTAATTGGCGACTGGATCGTACAGCACGCCGCCGTCGAGCCCGAGATCGCGCGCCTCCGCCTGCCCCATCGCCGCCAGCAGCGCGAAGCCCGCGACATAGGCGTCGCGCCGCGCCGTCACGAGCGTCACCTGGCTGTTGAGCAGCTCCTGCTCGGCGTTGAGAATGTCGAGGATCGTGCGCGTCCCGACGCTATTTTCCGCCCTGACACCCTCGAGGCTCAGCTTGTTCGCGTTGACCGCGGTTTCGGACGACTGGATCACCTGTTCCGACGAACGCCAGACGGCATAGGCCGAGCGTGCCTGCGCGATCACATTGCGCTCGGCGGCGGTCACATTCTCGATCGCGCGGCTTTGAAACGCCTCGGCTTGGCGGACCTGCGCGGCGGGACGACCGCCCTGGAACAGCGGCATCGTCAGCGACAGGCCCGCCTGCACCGCCTTGTTCGCATTGGGAAAGGTGTTGATGCTGCCGTCGGTCGTCGACGCCGATCCGAGATAGTTGGTGTAGCTGGCGCCGCCGGTCGCGCTGATCTGCGGCAGGCGGCTCGCCCGCGCGACACCGACATCGTACCGCGTCGCGTCGCGTTCCTTCGCCGCCGCGATCAGCACGGGATTATTGTCGATCGCCACCGTCACCGCCAGGGCGGGGCTGTCGGGCAGATGCGGGAGGGTCGGCGGCGTATCGAGCGTGCCGGCGGGCGTGCCGACAAAGCGGATATAGTTTTCCCGGCTGGTGATCAGCTGCGCCTCGGCCGACTGGAGCTGCGCCCGCGCAAGCGCAAGCCGCGCCTCGGACTGGGCGACGTCGGTGCGGGTCAGGTCGCCGACCTGGAACCGGTCGCGGCTGGCCTGGAGGTTGATGTCGAGCACGCGAACATTCTGCGTGTTCAGGCCGACGATCGCCTCGTCGCGGATCACGTCCATATAGGCGCCGACGACGTTGGTGAACAGATCGGCCTCGGTACCGCGCAGCGTCGCGCGGCCCGCCTCGACCCGCGTCTTGGCCGCGGCGACCGAGTTGCGCACCTGCCCGCCCTGATAGAGCGGCACGGAGACGTTCGCGCGTGCCACGACCTGACGCGGCAAGGCGATGAAGCTGTTCGCCGCGGTCACGACGAACTCGGTGTAATCGCCGGTCGCATTCGCCGAGGGCAACCCGGAGGCACGCGCGATCGGGACATTCTCGTCGGTCGCGCGCAGCGTCGCGCGCTGCGCCGTGATCGTCGGGTTGGTCGTATAGGCCTTGACCAGCGCCTCGCGGAGCGTCTCCGCATGGACCGGTGCAGCGCTGTATAGCAGCGCAACACCCGAGAGCAGACGGCGGACTTGAGCGGCGCGCGGCATGATGTGCCTCAGAACTTGAAGGGTTTGGGTGTTTCGAAACCCGGCAGCGTCACGCACTCGACATCGACGAACGCCGCCAGTGCAAAGCCGCCATCGGTCTTTCGTCCCGATGCGAGCCGGGTCACGCCGCGATCCGCGATCCCGGCGACGATGCGGCCGCCCGACCGGATCTGCGCCACCAGCGTATCGGGGATCGCCTCGACCGCGCCGTCGATGACGAGCACGTCATAGGGCGCGCCCGCGGCATGGCCCTGCGCCATCGGCCCCTCGACCAATTCGACCGTCGGGGTGGCACCCAGCGCATCGCGCGCGGTGCCAAGCAAGGACGCATCGCTATCGACCGCAACCACCGTGCCGACGATCTCGGCGAGCACCGCAGCGGTGTAGCCCGTCGCGGCACCGATCAGCAGGACCCGGTCCGTGGCGGTCAGATACGCCTCGGTCAGCAACCGCCCGGTCGCCATCGGCAGATTGGCATAGCGACCGCCGCCGAGCGGGATCGGTGCGTCGCGATAGGCGATCGACCGGACATCGTCAGGCACGAACGCCTCGCGCGGCACCCGCGCCATCGCCGCGACGACGCGCTGGTCACTGACCGCGTTGGTGCGCAGCTGGCTGGCCACCATGGCGTGACGCATGACCGCGAAATCGGGACCGCCGTCGGACGTGCCGACAGCCGCACGCGTGCGGGTAGTGGAGTTCGTATCGATGCTGATCGTCGTCATGGCCCATCCTGTCGCACAGCTGTTTTAGTTGCGCAATACACTTGTTCGCTTGCGTCAATCTCTATCGTGCCGCCAGCGTCGCGCCAAGCGACCTGTGGCGAATCGCGCGAGACGGCCCGGCTCGGAACGGCACAGAGGTCGGAATGGCACAGGGGCCGGATGCCGGGACTAGGGCGCCCCGCCCGCCCGTGTGACACCGAAATGCCGCGGGCGGGACGCCGAGGGCGCACGCAGAATGCGGCAACACCTCGCTCAGGCGCCTAGCACGGGCGCGCCCTGATCGGGCATTGGAATTTCCGCCGGGTCGATGACGGGGGTGAGCGTGGAATCGGGGGCGGTATCGATCTTCGTTGCCCGGCGGGTCGGCACCGCGCTGATGATCCGCTCGCTGGTCTCGGCGGGAACCTGCAGCGCCTGCGTCGGCGCGCCGAGCACGGCGGCGCGCGCGCGGACGCTCGCGTCGAGAAACGGCGTGCTCATCGCCATGAACCGCCGCGGCGTCATGCCGAGAAACGTGCCGGCGTCGCGCAGGAAATGCGACACGTCGAAATAGCTCGGGTCGATCGCCGAATAATCGGTGCCGCCGGGCGTCCGGAACACGCGCAGGAACGAGCGCAGGAACCGTGCGCGCCGCAACAGCATCTTGGGGGTGAAGCCGAAATGACGCACCGCCAGCCGCCGCAGCGTGTCCGGGCTGATCGCCAGCTTGGCCGCGACCGCGGCGACGTCATCGCCGCCGTCCTGCCCGATCAGCCGGGTAAGCTGACGGATCGTCGCGGATTCGCGGTGCGGCGGCCCGAGCAGATCACACAGGATGGCATCGAGGATCGGCGCGACCTGGTCGTCGCGCTCGGCCGCCCGCAGTGCGGTCGTCAGACGCTGGGTCGCGACCGGCCCGAGCGCGTCGGCAAGCGGCACGATCCGGTCGCGATACTCCGCCGCCGACCGGGTGAACAACCGGCTCCAGGCCAGCGCGCTGACCCCGAACCCGATCATGATGCCGCCATTGGTCGTCGCCTTCAGCGCGGTGCCCGTCGGGCCGTACAGCGTCGCTGCCGGCAGGGGCCCGAAGGTCCGCCGGCCGATCGCCACGCTGATCGGCCCCGCCTCGAACGCGAACCGGACATTGGCCGTCCCCGGCAGGAAGCGGTTGACCTGGTCGATGCTGGCCGGACCGGTCGCGCGATAGACATGATAGCCGGTGATGAGGTCGGTGAGCGCGTCGCAGGGCTGGTCATATCGGATCGCCATGCCCGCGGGCATCGCGAAGACATCGGGCGCCAGCCCTGCGCGGTTCGTTCCCCCGGACACCTGCATCACGTCCAAAAGATACTCCATATGAAGCCAGGGATTGGACCGTATCGTGCCCAATCCATCGCCGGCGTGCAAGCCGTCCCCCACCCCGGCACCGCACCGCCGTGGCACACCCCGCGACTATTTTAGCCCACAAACGCGATCGCCCGGTTGACCCGCCGCACAAAAGCCCGCATTTGCGCGCTCCGCATCGAGGCCCGATGGCGGAGTGGTGACGTAGAGGACTGCAAATCCTCGCCAAACCGGCATAAAACTGCGATAGTTCGCACTTTCTCGCCGCTTTCTAGCTCACCTGAAATCAAGGACTTACAAGCCAACTGCGAACTATTTCGTGGTGAAGATACTTGCGCCTGCGGTTCTGGATTGATGCGCCCCGGACCCCGGCTGGTCGATTTGTCGGTTTCGACTTCCATCCATAAGCCTGCGTTCTTACCCGGACCCGACGTGGAAGTGGAAGTACAGCAGGTTCCGCGTGGAACCACGTTTGGAACCACGAAATCGGCTGTTTTCCGGTACTTTGGAAGGGGTGGAATAGGTTTTCGCGGTCCCCTCGTACACATGCGCGCCAGCGCGTGTGCGCACGAGATTACCCCTGATTATCCTTCCACTACTTCCAAAATCACATCTCTCAATAACTACTTCACCAAGAAACGGCTGATTCATGCCGTTTTTTGCCGTGCTTTGGCCTGTTGAAATGGAAGGTGCACTAATGACTCACGATTTCCGGCTGGAAGGGCGACCCCTTCCACTCACGCTCGCTACTTCATTTGAGCGCTTCTATCGCTCGTCCGTTCGTCACATCGGCGGCTCGCGCATCCGGGCTCGCGAGCTACGGGAGGCCTATCTCACATGGGCCACGCTGAACGGAGAGCCGACGTTGACGTTCAGCGCGATTCGTCAACAGATGGAGCTTGCCGGTCATCGCCGCATCCAAAGTAACGGCGTTCACTATGGCGATGCCGGGTTTGCCACATCGTATCCCGACATTGCGGACAACCTGCCAAACCCGTTCCGGGGATCGGCGCAAGCAGCGCCAACGAGTTCGAGCCAACTTCTGAGCAAGCTTGATGCTGTCCTCGCAGCGTTGCTCGACCTTCGCCACGCCATCGTTGCCGATGGCGACCGGGCAAGCCCAGCAGAGGCAGCCCAACGTGTCCTCGGGTTGTTCGACCGGTGAGTAGGCGGGGGGGGGGGCAAAACCTCACAGGGGCTTCGCCCCCTAGACCGCTATCGTTCTCACGCAGGGATTTTTTCTACGTTGGGCAGTTTTCAGTATGGCGGTTCGTCGTGGGATCGCCGTCGCGCATCGCCAGCCCATCTGATGCTTTGCAATCCTCCACGGGCGCTATCGCTGCCCGTAGACCAGCTATGTCGTCTTACGGCGCTACTGTTGATCGACGGCACGTCGCCGCGATGGAGCCCACCGCCGCCTCCATTAATTTTTCTCACGCCAAGTGCGGCCGATGAACGTCGGTACACTCGCGGACCTCGGTCAGATCGCAGGCATGCCGAGCGTCCCGTCGATCGCGCGGTTCATTGCGGCGCGCGATGACTTCCCGGTGATTCAGCACGGCCGGTACGGCAAGCCGTTCGTCCTCGACCTCGACGCCGCTGCGGCCTTCGTCCGGGAGCATTGGCGCGACGGTCGGAACGAGCGCACGGTACGCCGGATTGCCGCTATGCAGGAGGCCGCTGCCGCGGATCCGCAGCACCCTCTGCCGGGGCTGTTCGACCACAACGCGCAGGACGCATCCGCAGGGTGATCGATGCCGCTTGCCTCGATGCGCCTGGCGTCCGCCCAACAGTGACGATCTTGGCCGCAGTGCTTCGCTGCGTCTGCTCGTACCGGCCTCCTCGCCGCGGTCGGCGTCAGTCATCGAAGCACATCGTTACCTAAAGCTGCAGAATCCGATCCGGCAAGGCAGAGCCGCTTCAAACACCCACCGTTTGCAGCAATCCACGAGCCGCAGGTTTCAAAAAAGCTTGCGCAGACCGAGTCGGACGGAGCGACCTAACGGATCGATGTACGCGGCTTGGAAACGGTTTGGGACGCGGCCAAGCCGATCGCGCACGTTGATCCGGTCATTCAGCACGTTCTCGACGGTGAACTGCAGCATCATGGCTTTTGCCCAGGGACGTTTGACGATCTGCTCGACCTTGAGAGATGCGTAGGGCACGAGCCACGTCCGCCCCGAAAAGCGAAGGTCCGACGCCCCTAGGTCGCTGCGGATTCGGGTCGGCCCTTGCAATCGGCCGTACAGCCCAATGTTCGCAGCCCCGAGCGATCCGCTCAGGTTCAGTTCGGTTTCCCAGCGGGGCCGCCCGCCGGTGCCGGTCAGCGTTTCGCCATCCAGCAAGTCGAGCGCCGGTAAATCGCTGCGCAACGACAGGCGATCGTCGAGCCGCCACGTCGTGGTCATCGACACATAGATTTGCGGCCTGGGCTTGGGCGCGGCTGGCGGCGGGCTGTCCTTCGCGGCGGTCCCGGCGGGCGGCGTCGGCGGCCGGGGGGTACGACCGATCGGCGTCGACAGGCTGAGCGTGACCTGCATCTTCTTTTCGCGTTCGCGGGCGATATTGACCGGCCTCAGGTCGGCACTGACGAGTTGGCCTGCCGCGTTGCGCTGAAACGCGTCGGCAAACGCGCTCTGGAATGCGGCGGTGGCGCTGCCCAACGTCGCCGTCTGATTGCCGATACGCGTTTCGAGATAATTGGCGGTAAGCCGTAGATCCTTTGCCTTGATCGGCGATACGGCCACGCCCAGCGTAACGATCCGTCGGCGTTCCGGGGCCAAGGTAGTGTTGCCACCGGCAATCGTCGTGACGAGCACGCTGGTGCCGGTGGTGAAGTCGAAAAATGGCGTGTTCGGGGTGGTAACCGTCGGATTGGTCAACAGCGCGATCGCCGGCGGGGTCTGCGCGTCGTTTACCGACGCGATCAGCTGGATCGGTCGCACCGGCGACCATGTCAGGCCATAGTTGGAACTCACCAACCGACCGTAATCGGACACGTCCGAGACCCCGATCATACCGTTGACCGACAACTGCCCGAGGAACGCGAGCACGTCCTGATTGGCGGAGGCAATCGGAAGATCCGCATTGACGCTTGCCCCCTTCGTCGTGCGCGTGAGGTCCAGCGTCGACTGTTGCAAACCCGGTAGGCTGCCCGAACTACTCGATCGTGCGTAATCGCCCGACAGCGTGATCTGCGCGTCGCCGCCCGGCAGCTTGACCAGCGGACCGTTCGCGACCGCCTTCGTCAGCAACGTGCCGGTCACGGTCCGGCTTCGATAGTCCTGACGCAGCGCGGATGCTTCGGGGCTCGGCATCGCCAGCGGATCGCCGCCCGCATCGATCGAGGCCTGGAAGTCGTCGATCGGGACGCCCTGTTGCGAACGCGCCAGCCCCTGCACTCGGTCGTAGCTGGTCGTGACGTTCCATCCCCAACGCCGCATACTGCCTTGCACCAAGCCCGAACCGTGCAGGGTCAGGCTCGTGTTCCGCTGCCGGAGCACCGCGTCGGGCAGATAGCGGTACAGCAGGACATCACTGGCAAAGGGCAGCACGCCAATCCCCCCCGGTACGCTCAGCCGCGCGGGCGCCAGACCATTAAGGCCAGTATTCTGCTGCGCTTCCATCGACAGGTTGAGAGACCCACTCATCGACTTGCCGATCGGCGCGGCGACGGTACCGTCGACGGAGATTCGGTCGCTGCGCTGCTGGAGCGAGCGATAGCGCCCGACATCGGTAACTGCAGGCGCACCGGCACCGGAGACGTAGCCTGCCAGCGTCCGCCGACTTGCCGGATCGTTCGGCACTGCGGCGATCGTAACTGGATTACCGACCAGGGCGTCCAGTGCGGGATCGATGCTACCCCCGCCTACCCCCGCAATATTGCCGCCAAGCGCATACAGCGTGTCCGGATCGGGCACGATCGCCCGTTCGCTTTGCAGGATCGGGTTGAGCCGCAGATGCGACATGGTCAGTGTTGCGCGGCGCGGGCCGTCGATACGGGCAGCGGTTACCTCGACATAGTTCGTCGCGCCCCCACCCTCCGTCGTGGTGCCGGTGGCCTGCTGATACTTGACGGCGCGAAACGTCTTTTTGGTGATGAAGTTCATTACGCGAACAGTGGCGGGGAAACCGAAGCGTGCAGCCTCGGATTCCGGCAAGACCTCGATCTTCTCCATCGCTTCCTGCGGCAGGCTGTAGAGCTCGTTCATGCTCGACATCCGCCGACCGTTAAGCAGATAGACCGGGTCACCGCCGCTCGCCGACGTCGTGAGCGTTTTCAGGCGTTCGAGCAAAGTCTTCAGATCGGTCGCTCCCAGCGCCTGGATCGCCGCCTGATCCAAGGTCGCGGTCGGATCTACCGCTCCAACCGCGCTACCGGCGATCCGTTGAGCCGTGATGACGATGTCGTCCTTGCCGGACGATGGTGCCTCCGGAGGTATCTCCTGAGCCGTTCCCTCCCCGGAACATGCCGCACACCCTGCCAGAATGGCGAGCGCCGTCCGATAAGCAACAACCTGTAACTGGCACCTCGTGGGTAGGAAATCACGAAGTCTGTGGTATTCGATCATCGTGACGGTCTCGCGAATGGGTTGGTCAGAGTGGAGCGAGCCATCGTGTTCGGAATGCGGCGCTTTCGGGAAATGGGAAGGGCATGAGCAGAGTCTGGTTCGTTCTCGATGCGTTAGCCGGCCAGATGGTCCCCTGTTCGCTTTTAATGTCGTCTGATCACAACAATCTGGAAACACGTTTTGGCGGACGCACCACGGCCATGGCCTAGATCGTTATACGGTTTTCGACCGCAGACGCGGTCCTGTCTGGATAGCAGTTGAAAACGAGATTTTCCGCGACGGGGAGCTACTAGAAACGCCATTTGAATGTCACAGCCGCTGCCGGGGTCGTAGCAACGGGGCTCTTTTGCTGAATGACGTGGATGGTCGTCTCGGCGTTTAACGGCCCTTTGAATTCGGCATTGAGGGGCTTGGCAGCAAATCCGCTTACGGCACCCAGCCAGATGTCCATCCCCTTTGGAGCGCACACGATGAGCTCGTCCGACTGCCCTCGGTCCAGGCACGTCGGTTCTCTGGGGCGCACCTTGGCAAGGTCAAAACCAACGACGTTTGGAACGACCGTCGTGGGCCCGGTCTGCAACGCGAGCGCTGCGATGATGAGGACGATGGCCATCCGTGTCTCCCTGTTCCGGCTCGGTTAGTGCCGCAGTGGGCGGCAGGCGGCCCCCGACGATGCTGCATCGAGCGCGGTCCGTATCGCCTGACGGGGGTCCACCACCCGAGCGAGCTCCGGTGCTTCGACCCGGACATGTTCGTGGCCGCTTTGCCATTGCCGACGCCACCAGGCACTCCCGGTGCTCGCATCGATCGTCGGCAACCAGATCCGAGCACGTTGCAGCAAAGCGCTCGGTGCGATCAGTTCCTTGTCCGCGGCGATGGCGTGAGATAGATCCTTTGCCAGTTCAACGTTCTTGGCGTGGCCCATGTCTCCGGTAATTTGCTCGAGCTCCTGGATCAGGTCACGCCTCGCCCTGTCCCATTCGTCCGCAGAGAAGCCCGCCGTACCCAGTCCGCATGTGGTACGTTTTAGGTCGACCAGTGCGGGCTGCCATGCGTCGCCCGTGAAATTGTCCCACAGCATGATAAGCCGGTGGCCTTGCTCGCCATTCTCGATGAACATTCCGACCTTTCCGGACGGACTGCCTGGCTGAGCTCTGCCCAGTCGATTGTTGACCGCACGGATCGCCAGCCTGTCCATGAGCTCTGCGTCCATCTGCGATCTTTTGGGGCCGCGTGACGAAAGTGTCGGCATTGCCACGGTGATCAGCGCCGTCCTGCGCCCCTGCGGCAGAGCCGAGAAACTGATCGGCGCGATGCGATCGTAACGCACGCGCGGAACAGGGACGTGGACGACAGGCGACCCAATGCTTTTCCAACTTCCGAAACGTTGGGTGATAAGAGCCTTCGCGGTGGTCGGATCGACGTTTCCGACGATCACGATCATCATGTTTTCTGGTCGGTACAGGCGGCGGTATAGGGCGCGGATCGTTTCCACGCTCGCTGTCGGTACGTCGTCAGAATTCTGCCCATCGATCACGTCGGTCGGAGATCCAGGTGCTACGTCCGCGATGTAATCGGCGTAGATCACGTTGCCGGGCTTCCTGCCAGCCATCTCGCGCATCACGTCCGCACGCTGGTCGTCCACTGCATCGGACCTGAACGTGAGATCGGTTGCGACCTCGCGGAACAGACGCAGCAATGTGTCTAAGTCGGCCGTCCGCGTCGTCTTGGTCGACACGAAGTAATTGGTCTCGCGCCAGCTCGTCGTACCGGCGGAAGGTGCGGGGAAAGTCAGCGGCAAACCGATCTTCGGCAGATAATGCAGATCGTTCGGCGCGTTTAACGTTGGACTGACGAATACGAGATGCTCGATAAGGTGTGTCAGCCCGCGCTCGCCCGGCCGCTGCTCCTCGATGAAGCCACCTTCGTTTCGCATGAGGAGGCCTATGCCAGGTTCGTCTCCCTGCCTTGGGAGGATCGCATAGCGTACACCGTTCGGAAGACGCCCACTAACTACAGGCGCCCAATCAACTTTCTGTGCAGCGTTCGATTTTACAGCGGTTGTCGCGGTACGATGCCCGTCGCCCGCATGTATGGCGGACCCGCTGGAGGATAGGGCAACGACGCCTAGTCGTAGAAGTCTGCTCGCAAATACTCTAAAGCGCAACTTCCAGCCTCCTACCGATGTCCGGCCTGCCTTCCTTCGCCGGCCCGGAACGAAACTTGGCGGATCATCCAAGGTCTTTAAGGCGACAAGGTGGCAGATCGCGCGAGGCTTCCGGACAGGACTTTGCGTCAGCGGAGATCCATAATCGGCCATTCGCGCCCCTTCGTCACCTCACGACGTCAGACACTCATTCAGGTACTCCAATGTCACTTGATGCAGTTGCGATGTCGGCTAGGCGCTGCACTCGATTTTCGGCAATCCGATCAATGGTAGCCCTTAGATCGCATCGCGCAGTTATAAGATTCGGCGTCGAGACAGGTTAGCCTGCTGCACCGACGTTATGTGATTAGAAGCACTAATCGATCGTCAGCGATAGGCCAGCGGGCTCAACCGGCCTGTTGCCCTTAGCAACGCAGCCTGGGCGACCAACATGTCGGCACGCGCCGCCGCAACTGCGAGTTGCGCCCCGCGGTAACTCTGGTCGGCGACGAGGATATCGATCGTCGTGCGCAGGCCAAATCCGTATTCGGCGCGTACGCCCTTCAGCGCCAGATCGGCAGCCGCGAGGCCCTCAATATTCGCTTGCAACCGGGTCTGCGCGGCGACCAGCGACGCCCATGCCGCGTCGGCGCTGCGTACAGCTTCGCGAAGAGCGGCATCCGCCTCAAACCGTCTGGCGCGATTCATCGCTTCGGCTTGACGGATGTGCGAGGGCACGAGGCCTCCCGTCAGCAACGGCAGTCGAAATGCGAGGCCGGCCAAGGCGGCCGCCTCGTAACCGCGCACGCCGTCGTACGCGATTCGGCCGCCGCGGCCATAGGTTCCGGTGAAATCGAGTGACGGCGCGCGGTCGGCACGGGCCTGGTCGATCCGGGCCGTGGAGGCATCGACGACGTGGCGTTGCTGGAGCAGTGCAGGGTTGCCAGCTTGGGCGGCGTTGCGCGCATCGTCACGGTCAGTCGGCAGGACGGCCGGTGGCGCGATCTCGGCCGACAGGATGCCGGCGTCCTGCCCGACTGCGGCGCGGTAAGCGGCCCCGGCGATCGCCAGCGCGCCCTCGGCATCGGCAAGGTTCGCCACGACGGTAGCGCGTTGCGATTCGAGCTGGGCCACGTCGGTACGCGTCGCCTGCCCCAATCCGAACCGCGCACGCGCCTCGGCCACCTGGTCGTCGAGCCGTTCGATGCCGACCCGTGCCACCTCCACGGCCTGTTGATTGTAGAGCAGATCGGCATAAGCCCCGACGACTCCTTCCAGGATTGCAGCTTCGGTATCGCGGACAGCTTCGGCACCGGCCGCGACGTCGGCGTTCGCGGCACGGATTGCCGATCGTACCCGACCTCCCGTCCAAATAGGCAGCGCCGCGCTCACCGATGCCGATCCTGCACGGCCATAGCCCAGCCGGTCATACCCCGCCCCCGCGTTGGCGGACACGGTCGGGCGACCGAGCGCACGCGCCTGCTCCGGGCTCTCGGCGAGCGCTTTCTGGCGGGCCCGTGCTGCACCGAGTTGCGGGTTGGTCGCATAGGCCGTCGCTATCGCCTCGCGAAGGTTTTCCGCCGAAACCGGTGCAGCAAGGAACGCCACGCCGATCAATGCCAGCCACTTAGTCATGGCGGAGCGCCCAGGCCGGCGTGGCACGGCTAGCGCGGAGCGACTGGCCCAGCACGGTGAGCACTGCGATCCCGAGCGCGAGCAGGCTGGCGCCGACGAAATACAGCGGCGACAACGCGATCCGGTCGTCGAACCCGGCCAGCCACGTCCGCATCGCCACAAAGGCGAGCGGCCATGCGATGACGTTGGCGATCAGCACGGGGCGGAGAAACTGGCCGACCAGGAGCATGACGATATCGGCGGACGACGCGCCGAGCGCCTTCCTGATCCCGATCTCCCGGATCCGCCGCGCGGTGTTGAACGAGGCCAGACCCCACAGCCCGACGCAACCGATCAGCACCGCCAGCGCTGCGCCGATGCCAAAAACCCGCGTGGCGCGGTCGTCGGTCTCGTAAAAGGCGTTCAGGCGGGTATCGGCGGTGTCGGCGGCGAACGGCACCTGCGGCACGGTCCGCTGCCAGACCTTCCTCACCGCGTCGAGCATCGCGCGCGGGTCGCCCGCAAAGCGGATCGATGCAACCGCCGTGCTGGTGCGCTCGGGCTCGCGGTAATAGATATAATAGGCCGCGCTGTTGGGTTCGCGCGGCGAGGAAAAGCGCATGTCGTCGACCACGCCGACAATCGTCCGCGGCCGGTCGCCGCCGACCGTCTTGCCAACCGCGTCCTCGGGCGAGCGGAAGCCCAGCACGGCGACCGCGCGCCGATTGATGACGATGGCCAAGGGTGCTCCCTTGGCGCGCGACAGATCGTCGTCCGCGCGGTGCGCCTCGTCGAAGACCCGCCCCGCCAGAAGACGCGTGCCGTAGACGCGGAAGAACGCCGGCCCGACGATCGACCAGCGGAGCGACGGTCCCGGACCGGCAACGCCCGGCAAGGGTACGTTGTCACTATTGTCTTCGCCGCTGCCGCCGACCGCGGTGTTGCCGACGGCGACACTGGTGACGCCGGAAAGATCGCGGATCGCCGCGATGACCGCGCGACGCTGGGTGATGTCGACGAGGCTGTCGCGCATCGACAGGAGTACCAGCAGCCCCTCGCGCTTGAAACCGAGATTAGACTGACGAACATGGCGGGTCTGCGCGACCAGCACCGTGGTGCCGATCATGAACGCGATCGCCAGCGCGAACTGGAGCACGACCAGCGCCTCGCGCGTGCGGGTTCCGGCGCGGCCGCCGCCTGGTGAACGCGCCGACGCCAGCACCGCCGCCGCGGGAAACCGCGACAGCACCGCCGCCGGATAGAAGCCCGCGACGATCCCCACCACCACCGCGAGCACCGCTAGCACGGGTACGACGAGTGCATAGGGGATGCTCAGCGACAAGCCTCCAGCCGCATTGACCAGCGGCAGTCCGAGCTCGGCGAGAATGAGCCCGGTCAGGCCCGCAACGATCACGGTCAGCACCGCCTCCCCCAGGAACTGCCGGACCAGCGTGGCGCGGTCGGCGCCCAGGACCTTTCGCATTGCCACCTCGCGTGCGCGCAGACCGGCGCGTGCGGTCGCCAGGTTGACGTAATTGACGACCGCGATGATCAGCGTCAGCAGCCCGACCAGCCCAAGCGTCACGACGGTGATCTTGCGGCTGGCGCTCTGCGATCCGGTCGGTTCAAGATGGAGCTGGTCGATCGGCAGGACGGCGATCCGCTGGGTGTCCCACGCGTTCTTGCCGAGATCCGCCAAGCCTCGCCGGTTCACGAACGACGGCATCGTCTGCGAAAACGCGCGCGCTGCGGCCGGCGTATCCAACCGCAGGAACGTCTGGAGCGACGTACTGCCCCAGTGGAACCAGTTTTCCGACGGAGGTGTCCGCGGCAGCGGGATCAGGATCGAGAGCCGCAGGTCGCTGGTCGTTGGCAAATCGCGGAAGACGCCGGCGATCTGGTAACTGGTCTGCGCATCGGTCGCGACCGTCAGCGTCTGGCCGACGGGGTTGGTGGTGCCGAAATATTTGCGCGCGACGCTCTGGCTGATCAGCGCGTTGGTCGGGCTGGCAAGCGCATTGCGGCCGTCACCCCGCGCCATCGGCAGGTCGAATACCCGGAAGAACGCTGCGTCGACCTGCGCGACATCCTCGGCCGTCGCGACACCGCCGCGGACCACCGATCCTCCGTTCTCGCCGCCGCGGATACGCGTGCCGACGATACCGGGAAAATCCTCGCGCAGCTGGTCCAGCAGACCGCCCATCGTGTTCGGATAGGCGCCGTTCACGGGGCTTCCGGGCAGGTTCCACACCGTCTGCACGACATAGATGCCGTCGTGGCGCGGCAGCCACTTTTCGAAGCTCGTCTCGAACCGGACATACAGCCCAAGGACAAGAAAGACGGCGATCCCCACCGCCAGCCCGCCGATGTTGAGCGCGGCGTAGAGCCGGTGGCGGGTCAGCGACCGGTACAGCGAGAGCAGGGCGAAACGGTTCATTGCGCGTGATCCGAACGAGAGGAGGTGACGGGATCAGTCATGACGCAGCGCCCAAGCCGGCGCGGCACGACTGGCGCGGAGCGACTGGCCGACGATGGTGAACAGCGCGATTGCGAGCGCGAGCAGGCTCGCACCGACGAAGTAGAGCGGCGACAGCGCGATGCGGTCGTCGAACCCGGCCAGCCAGGTCCGCATTGCGACGAAGGCGAGCGGCCAGGCGACCAGATTGGCGATCAGCACGGGGCGGAGGAACTGGCCGACCAGCAGCCGGACGATGTCGGCGGACGATGCGCCGAGCGTCTTCCTGATGCCGATCTCGCGAATCCGCCGCGTCGTGGTGAACGAGGCCAGGCCCCATAGCCCGACACAGGCGATCAGCACCGCCAACCCCGCGCCGATGCCGAATAGCCGCGCGGCATGATCGTCGGCTTCGTAGAAGGGCGCGAGCCGCTGTTCGGCAGTCTCGACCGACAGCGGAACCTCGGGCGCGAGCCGCCGCCATGTCGCGCGCACCGCGTCGATGACGGCCTTGCGGTCGCCCGCATAGCGGATCGCCGCCACCGGAGTCGGCGGCATATCGCGATAATAGACGTAATATGTCGCCTGGTTCGGCGCGCGTGGCGCGTAGAAGCGGAGCTGGTCGATCACGCCGATGATCGTGCGCGGCATGCCGCCGCCGACCGTCTTGCCGATCGCTTCGGTCGGCGAGCGGAAGCCGAGCGCCGCCGCGGCCTTGCGGTTGATGACGATATTGCGCCCCTTCGGCCATGCCATCCAGTCGCTCGAATCGTCCGCGCTATGAGCATCGTCGAACAGACGTCCGGCCAGCAGCGTGACGCCGTAGGTGCGGAAAAAGTCCTTCCCCGTCGTGATCGTGCCGACCGAAAGGCCCGGGAGTGGGCGTCCCGGCCTTTCGATCACATCGACATTGGCGCTACCGTCGCCGCCGGGTCCGGTACCGCCAACGCCGACCGACACGACACCGGGCACGGTGCGTAACGCTGCGAGGATCGCGGTCGCGCGTGCCGGCCAGATCGCCTTGTCCAGCAACGAGGGGACGGTCAGCAGTCCCTCGCGCCTAAACCCGAGATCGGCCGTGCGGACATGCGTGGTCTGCGCGGCGAGGATCATTGTGCCGGTGACGAACGCGATCGCGAGACCGAACTGGAACACCACCAGCGCCTCGCGCAGATGCGTTCCCGCGCGCCCGCCGCCCGGCGCGCGCGCCGACGCGAGTACCGCCGCGGCGGGATAGCGCGACAACAGCAACGCCGGATAGAAGCCGGCGAGCAGACCGACAACCAGCACGACCAATGCCAGCGACGGCGCGACCACCACATAGGGAATCGTGAGCGCCAGCCCCGCCGCCGCGTTGACGAACGGCAGCCCAAGCTCGGCGAGGATCAGGCCGAGCAAAGCGGCGAGCGCGGCGGTGGCAATCGCCTCGCCGAGGAACTGGCAGATCAGCGCGGCCCGGTCCGCGCCGAGCACTTTGCGCATCGCCACTTCTCGCGCGCGCAGGCTGGCCCGCGCGGTGGCGAGGTTCACATAGTTCACGATCGCGATCAGCAGCGTCAGCAGCCCGACGATGCCGAGCGTCGCGACCGTCATCTTGCGTCCCCCGCTCTCCTCGCCAACCGGTCGCAGATGCGCGGCGGCGATTGGGACCAGCGGCAGCGAGAAGATATCGGTCGGTGCCGGCCCGAGATCCTGACCCGCATGGCGTTTGATGAAAGCCGGCAACGCCTGCTGAAACCGCTGCGCCGCACCGGGCGTCTCGAAACGCAGATAGGTCCAGAGCGACGCGGTGCCCCATTTATACCACGCCCACTCGGCAGGCGGCGGTGTGCGCGGGATCGGCAGCAGGATCGAGAAGTGGAGGTCGCTGTTGGCCGGCAGATCCTCGAACACGCCCGCGACGCGGTAATTGGCGGGCGCATCGACCGCGATCCGGATCGTCTGCCCGACCGGATCGGTGGTGCCGAAGAATTTTAGCGCGGCAGAGCGGCTGACCAAAGCGGCGGCCGGATCGGCCAGCGCGCGCGCGCCCTCGCCGCGCACCATTGGCAGGTCGAACACGTCGAAGAACGCCGCATCGACCTGCGCGACATCCTCCTTGGTGGCGTCATCGCCGCGCAACACGGTGCCGCCGCCCTTGCCGCCGCGGATACGCGTGCCGACGAGGCCCGGAAAATCATCGCGCATCTGCTCGAGCATCCCGGACATCGTTCCCGGATAGGCGCCGTTGAACGCATTGCCCGGCAGATGCAGCGCGCTTTGCACGACATAGATGCCCCGGTGTCGCGGCAACCACGTCTCGAAGCTCGTCTCGAACCGGACATACAGGCTCAGAACTAGGAACACGGCGATGCCAACCGCGAGCCCACCGATGTTCAGCGCGGCATGCAGCTTGTGACGCGTGAGCGACCGGTAGAGCGAGAGCAGGGCGAAACGGTTCATCGCGCGCTTGGCCTTTCGGGCGAGGGGATGGCTCAGACCGCGCGCGCGGCGGACGCGACGATGCGGCCGTCAAGCATGTCGATGCGGCGCTTCGCCATGTCGGCGTGGCTGGGAGAGTGCGTGACCATCACGATCGTCGCGCCCTCGTCATTCAGTCCGGCGAGGATATTCATCACCTGCTCGCCATTGGCGGTGTCGAGGTTGCCGGTCGGCTCGTCGGCGAGGATCAGCTTGGGCGCCCCAACGATCGCGCGGGCGATCGCGGCGCGTTGCTGCTGCCCGCCCGACAGTTGGTGTGGATAATGCCGTCCACGGTGGGCGATGCCGACCTTGTCCATCGCAGCGGCGACCCGCGCCCGCCGGTCTCCGATCCCCTTGCCGGCCCCGCTCTTCTTGCCACCATCATCCTTGCGATAGGCCAGCCCGAGCGCGACGTTCTCCTCGATCGTCAGTTCGTCGATTAGGTTGAAGCTCTGAAACACGAAACCGAGCGTGGCGCCGCGGAACTGCGCCAGTGCCTTCTCGTCGAGTGCGGCAAGATCGCGATCGTCGAACAGATACTTGCCCCCGGTCGGATGATCGACGGTGCCGAGCATATTGAGCAGAGTCGACTTGCCACACCCCGACGGGCCCATGATCGCCACGAACTCGCCCGCCTCGACGTGCAGGTCGATATCGGCGAGCGCGGTCGTCTCGACCTCGTCGGAGACGTAGCGGCGCTGGATATTCTGGAGATGGATCACGTGAAGCCTTTCGGAAGATGGGTCTAGTGGAGGTTGAGGATGTCGCCCCTCACGGTCGCGGTACCGGAGGTGACGATGCGATCGCCGGTGGCCACGCCGGACAGGATCTCGACCTGCTCGGGATTGCGCCGACCGGTCTTGACCGCTTGGCGGCGGGCGTGACGGCTGTCGGCGTCGAGCACGAAGACAGACGCGCCGCCGCCCGATTCCAGCCAGCCGCCGACCGGCGCGACGAGTGCGGGGGCGGTGCTGCCCAGCGTGATCCGGCTGTCGAGCGTCTGGCCGCGGTTGAGTCCGGCCGGCGGGGCTGAGACGAACGTCAGTTCGACGCGGAAACGCCCGTCCTTCACCGCCGGCAACACCCTCGACACGCGCAGCCGTGCGTCACCAGCCGTCGCCGCCTGCCCCACCGCGACGCGCCCGAGATAGTATTCGTCGACGTCCGCTTCGAGCTTCCACGAGCCTTCGCTGTCGACCTGCCCCGCAGGGTCACCAGCCTTGAGCGTCTGGCCCGGCTGGATTGTGAAGTTGGTCAATCGCCCACCCGCCGGCGCGCGGATCACAAGCGCGTCGAGCCCGGCGCGCACCGCCGACAGGTTGCTCTCCAGCCGCCCGCGCGTATCATCCAGCCGCCGCCCTTGCGTGGCGGTGATGCGTGCCTCCGCCGCACCGCCCGCTTGCAACTGCGCGAGGCGCTTTTCTTGGTACGCCGCCTCCTCGGCGAAGCTCCGCACCCCCGCATCGGACACAAAGCCCTTGTCATGAAGCTGCTGGCGAATGCCCAGTTCGCGATGCGCCTTGATCAGGTCGTAGTTCGCCTGTGCGATCTGGCCGGCGCGATCGAGGCGGTTACGCTCGATTCCCAGATTCTCACCTGCGACACTGCCGAGCTGGCTCGCGATCTGCGCCTCGCGCGTCAGCACGTCGAGCTTCAGCGTCGGGTTAGCGAGCGTCGCGAGCAGCTGGCCTTCGACGACAATCGTACCGTCCTGTACGAGCAGTTTTTCGACCTGTCCGCCCGACAACACGCCGACCAGCGTGGTGACGCGCGGCGCGACAGTGGCACGCACCGGCAAATAGTCGGCGAATGGTGCACGCGCGACGATGCCCGTCTCGACGTCGGCCGCAGCCATGTCGGTCGATCCGCTGGCCGGCAGGAACCGCCACACCAAGCCCGCAGCTACGATCAGCGCCACCGCGATCAGCACGCGCGGGTTGCGCCACCAAGGCGTCGCATGCCGGTCGACCCGGCGGTCCATTGCCGCGCCCGCGGATGGGCTGGCAGAAGCAGTTGCGTGTGCGGGCTGTTCGGGCATCATGGTTCCAGTGTCGCCGATCACCGCCCGAAAGACTAAATCGTTATGAATCAGCCGCTTAACACGATTACCCCACCGGGCGGCCGTTCGAAAATGGACGCACCGTCCACCAATGGACGGTCCGAGGCCATGTCAACTGCCGCCACCATCCTGCTGGTCGACGACAATCAGGCGGTGGCTCGGGCGATGGAGATCGTATTCCGCATGGCAGGACACCGGCTGGATGTCGCGGCCACGCCGGAAGACGCCTTCTCTCGGCTCGCGGCGTGCTGCTACAATGCCATCCTGCTGGACATGAATTTTAGCGCGGGTGAATCGAGCGGCAGCGAAGGAATGGCCTGCCTCGCTCGCATCATGTCCGACGATCCGAACGCCCGCGTCGTGATCATCACCGCCCATAGCGGCATACGGATCGCGGTGGCGGCGATGCAGGCCGGTGCAAGCGATTTCATGATGAAGCCGTGGCGCAACGCAGAGCTTATCGCCAAGGTCGAAGGCGCCATCGCGCGTGGCCCAACCGTCGGCACGGTGCCGCCCCGATATGCCGAAAGTGAGCCGGCGCGGCTGCTCGGCGAAAGCACGGCGATGCACCGGTTGCGCGACCTCATCCGCCGAATCGCGCCAAGTCCAGCGGGCGTCACCATCACCGGCCTCCCGGGCAGCGGCCGCACGCTGACCGCGCTCGCGATCCACGCGGCGTCGCCGCACGCCGACACGGCGCCGATACGGATCGACCTGCGCGATGCGGCGGCATGGGCTCGGCTCGACGATGCCCAGGACACCATGATCCTGCGCCATCCTGATGAGCTCGACGCGATCGCCCAGTCGCGCTTGCTTGACCGCCTCCCGCCCGGCCTGCGCTGCATCGCGATTGCCAGGACCGTAGCGCCCCTGACACCGGCGCTGCGTCGGCGACTTTGCACCATTGAAGTCCCCGTCCCCCCCCTAACCACCCGCGACGACGATGCCGTCCTGCTCGCGCGGCATTTCGCCCGTGTTGCTGCGGACCGGTTCGGTCAGCCAGAGCCGACGTTGAGCGAAGCAGCCGTGGCAGCGATCCGCGCGACCGTGTGGCCCGACGATGTGCGCGGGCTGGCACTTACCGTCGAGCGCGCCGTGCTTCTGTCTGATGGCGGCATCATCGACGCAGCGATACTCACCTCTCCAACGGCCGATGCGCCGATCGCGGCCGGCGTATCCGACACAGCGTTCGATCTAACCGATGCCGAACGGACGCTGATCGAGGCGGCCCTGCGCGAGCATCGCCACAACGTTACCCATGCTGCCACCGCGCTCGGGCTGAGCCGAGGCGCGCTGTATCGTCGCATGGCGCGCTATGGGCTTTAGACTGCCTGCGAGCAGAAGCCTTTGCGCGATCCTCGCAAGCATCGGTCTCGTCGCGTCTGGAATCGCCGGAGCGACGGCATGGCGGATCGGCCTGTGGGGCCTGCTGACAGGCTCAACGCTGATCGCCGCGTGGCTGGGGACGCTCGTCTGGTGGGCAATAATGCGTCCGCGGGCCGCTCCTCAACCATCGACCTCAACCGAAGCGGACGCCGACGCTTTAATCTTGCGCGTCCTGCTCGACGCCGCGCCGACTCCTCTGCTCGCCATTGAGGGCAACGCAGCTCGGGCTCTCAACCGTGCCGCCCGCACGCTGTTCGCGACCGACGACCGCATTCTCCCAATCCCTGCGGCACTCTACCAGCCGGGTGTGAGCCATCTGAGCCACGAAGGCCGACGTTGGCGGATCGACCGCGTCACCGTCTCGGACCACCGCGCGGTCGCCGCATTGATCGATATCGAACAGGAGGAGCGCGTGGCCGAAGCGCGAGCGACCACCGAAATGATCCAAGTGCTGGGGCACGAATTGCTCAACGGCCTGACGCCGATCGCCTCGCTTGCCGAAAGTGGGGTGACGGCCGTTGACCGACCGGGCGTCGATCTCGACCTCCTGCGTGAGATTCTCGGCACGCTGGCCCGTCGTGCCGAGGGATTGCAGCGCTTCACCGAAGCCTATCGTGCGCTAGCCCGCCTGCCCGGCCCTATAATGAGATCAACGAACCTTCGCGAGATAGCGGACGATCTCGCGCGGCTAAGCGTCGGACGCTGGCCGGATATTACGCTTTCGGTTGAAGTTGACGACGGCCTCACATGGTCGTTAGACCGCGATCAGATCGATCAGGCGCTTTGGGCTCTACTACAGAATGCGGCAGAAGCGGCGCGATCGAGCGAAGCGCGGGTCAACCTGTCGATAAACCATGTCAAAGCCCAGCTCGTTATCGATGTCATGGACAATGGCGCAGGTATCGCCCCGTCTAATTCCACGCTAGTCTTCCGACCATTTCATACGACGAAGCCAGGCGGTAATGGCATCGGCCTCAGTCTTGCGCGACAAATTGCGCTAGCTCATGGCGGGAGCCTCACGCTCGTGAACGGCCCCGGCACCATATTTCGCATGACCCTGCCGCGAGCTTAGCGTTTCGAACAACATGTACCACCAGCACATTGCGCAACAGATCTGACCCAGCTCTGGACGTTCAGCGCGCCTTGGCTGCTTGCCGAAACCGGACTTTTGTTCAGGTCCCATGATTGCCCGGTATGGTCGCCAGCCTCACTGTCGTTCGGAGTAACTTCGTCGGCAGAAGAGATCGGCATCATGACCGACTTGCTGCACTGGTTCTGCACATTTTCTCCCTCAGGACTCCCGATAGCCGCGATCATCCTTCCATACCGTCCGCTTAGATCAAC
>NZ_JPDP02000163.1:1897-1976 GCF_000732685.2 Sphingomonas sp. STIS6.2 | reverse complement strand
GGCTGCACCTGACCCAGCCGGTTCGTCACCTCCTCGAGATTGACCGCGCCCTGCGCCTTGATCTCCGCGGCACCAATGC
>NZ_JPDP02000163.1:1638-1715 GCF_000732685.2 Sphingomonas sp. STIS6.2 | reverse complement strand
GGTCGAGGTGCCGTTGGCGCCGACGGTGGCGCCCGTGCTGCCCTGGAGCGAGGGCAATTGCGCGACGGTCGTGAAGA
>NZ_JPDP02000163.1:580-1628 GCF_000732685.2 Sphingomonas sp. STIS6.2 | reverse complement strand
CCTGCGCCGCGGGGGTCTGGCTCTCGGCGGGCACCGGCTTCGTCGCGTCCTGCAGCACGTCCTGCGCAAAGGCCGGTGTCGCCAGCATCGTCGATGCCGCCAGAACCGAGCGCAGCACTGCAAAATTGATCACTTGGCGCATCACATACTCCCCACAGAAACCGGGGCGCTTGCTGGCCCAATGTCGTTTCGGGGGTCGGCTTAAGTCGATCAATCTCCCTGCGCAACATAAGTTTCATAAAATGTCTTTTTATATTTATATCCGTCTTTTGAGGCTTTTTTGGTAATATATTGGTACCCAACATCTGATAGTTGCTCGGAATTAACCTTATTTGTGAGCGGCTTGCAGCATGTTGTCGATACATAACATGGATTAGATATATTCAGTCCGCTGCGGCGCGCGGTTGGCCTTTCCAGGGGCTGGGTGCGCCTCGAAGGTTCGGAAATCGGGTGGCACGCTAACGATCAACCGATGTGCCAGACGTGACAGTATCGGGAGGGTGAACCCCACCCTCATCCGTGCGAATGCATCTTCCGCCAAGCGCACCGAAAAATACCAACAACAGACATAAACAATACCAGATCGACTCATCTGGATAAAAAGATTATAAAAATATCAATGTCGGTGAGCGTTTCGCAATGTCGCCCGTCATATTAGCGTAATAACAGGGGGGCGAGATCATGGTTGGGCATTCTTTCGGATCGATGTTGGTGCGGACCAGCGTCGTCGCAATCGCCGCGGTGGCAGCGACGCCGCTCGCTGCACAGTCGGCGATGGTCCGCGTCGACGTCGCGCCGCAGCCGCTGGCCCAGGCACTGCAGACGCTGGCGCAGCAGGCCCGGGTCCAGGTCGTGTTCGATCAGGCGCGGGTCGGCACCCGCCGGTCGACCGCACTGGCCGGGTCGATGACCGCTGCCGACGCGTTTCAGCGCCTGTTGCGCGACACTGGCCTTGCGGTCTCGCAGACCACGCAGGGCGTGTTCGTGGTGGCGGCGCAGGATAGCGCAGCCCCCGCCCCGCCCACCGGGTCCGCCCCCGTCACGCTCG
>NZ_JPDP02000163.1:0-570 GCF_000732685.2 Sphingomonas sp. STIS6.2 | reverse complement strand
CGCGGGTCGGCACCCGCCGGTCGACCGCACTGGCCGGGTCGATGACCGCTGCCGACGCGTTTCAGCGCCTGTTGCGCGACACCGGCCTTTGCGCAGGACGTGCTGCAGGACGCGACGAAGCCGGTGCCCGCCGAGAGCCAGACCCCCGCGGCGCAGGCGGCCCCGACACCGGACGCCGCGCCCGCAACCGAAGCGGCTCCCGCGCCCGCCACCCCGCAGTCCGACATCGTCGTCACCGGCTCGCGGATCATCTCGTCGGGCTTCACCGCACCGACCCCGACCCAGGTGCTGAGCGCCGAGTCGATCGCCAAGAACGCGCAGCCCAACGTCTTCACGACCGTCGCGCAATTGCCCTCGCTCCAGGGCAGCACGGGCGCCACCGTCGGCGCCAACGGCACCTCGACCGGCGTGCAGGGGCTGAGCGCGCTCAGTCTTCGCGGCCTTCAGCCGATCCGCACGCTCACCCTGATCGATGGCCAGCGGGTCGTCGGGACCGAATCCGTCGACACCAATTTGATCCCGGTCTCGCTGGTCGAGCGCATCGACCTGCTGACCGGCGGCGCATCCTCG
>NZ_JPDP02000161.1:37237-37308 GCF_000732685.2 Sphingomonas sp. STIS6.2 | reverse complement strand
CGCCCGCGCTTAGCCCGTATCGACGACGGGACCCTGATACCGGTCGATCGCGGCGAAGATGTCGGTCAGCG
>NZ_JPDP02000161.1:36861-37008 GCF_000732685.2 Sphingomonas sp. STIS6.2 | reverse complement strand
GGCGCCCCAGCCCGGATCGTCGAGCAGCGGGTTCGCGGGCGGTGGTCGACCGGCCATCGTCTGCACATAGGGTGCAAAGCCCGGTGCCCCATCGGCAAGAAGGTTTTCCAGCTCTGCGCGGATCGTCGGCGTGGCCGCTTCAAACGC
>NZ_JPDP02000161.1:36782-36851 GCF_000732685.2 Sphingomonas sp. STIS6.2 | reverse complement strand
GGCACATCGTCGCATTGGGCTCGACCGGCACGCCACCACGCCAGAGGTGAAAGGCGCCCCAGCCCGGAT
>NZ_JPDP02000161.1:0-36772 GCF_000732685.2 Sphingomonas sp. STIS6.2 | reverse complement strand
GGGAAAATGCCGCCGCGGAAAGAATTCGTCGGCGGGCAGGAATGGAAAATGCAGCCCATGGGGTACCGGCGCATGGATCGCCCGACGACCGAGCATCGCATCGATACAGACGTCGATGCGACGTCGGTCGTCCGCGGCCGCATCCTCCCGCAACGGTGCAAGCGCCGTATCGATGGCATCGGACAGCGCACGTGTATGCTGCGCGATCCTATCAGAGGCACGGACGAGGAGCTGGCTTAACGCCGGCGACCGCTCGGGGAGCGACTGAACGATCGTGGCCACTCCACCCCAGCGAAACGCCGCCGCCGCAGTGTTACCGACGCGGTCCAGCAGTTCGGCCAGCCGGACGTTCGCCATCAGATTGCGCTGGTCGAGCGCAAGTGCGCGTTCGAGCGCGGTCTGTTCCCCCACGCTGTCGCCGAGCCCGCGATAGGCGCTCGCCAGGTTCATCCACAGCGGCGTCGCGGCAGGGTCAGCCGTCGTCGCGCGCGAGAAATAGCCGACCGCCATACCATCGCCCCGCGCCAACGCGTCGAGGCCCAGCGCGTTGAGCGCAACAGGATGTTCGGGCGCAATGCCGAGCACGTCGTGAAAGGCGGCGCAGGCTCGCGCACCGTCGCCGGCACGCTGCGCGGTTTCGGCGGCTTGCAGGAGCATCTCGAGCGACGGCCCCGGCTGCTGGCGCATCACCGGGGCGCCGTTATTGCGCACCGCTGCGTGCGGCACGTTCGACCATATCCTGTCCAGCGGCACGTCCCGCCTGCGCGATCTGGTCCCATTCCGCGCGGGTGTGGCATTCGCGTCGCGTCTCGATCAGCGATCCCGACGGCGCCGATCGCTTGCAGATCCGACGCTCGGCCGGCGGTGTCGCGGCCGGTGGCACCTCATCGCGCTGCGCCATCGTCGCGCCGGCCGCTGCCACAGTGAACGCGGACGGCGCCGCCACAATAAGCGACGCAGCGGCAAGACCCGATCGGACCCCCGATCCACACCATGTCGTCCGCATCATCATGCCGCTCCGCAATGCATTGCCGGTACGCATCATGACGGGTCCTTTCAGTTTCGCAACGAGATTTTGGCCGATTCGGACGTACCAAGACCGGTGGCGGTCGGGACCATCATATGCGATCCCGATGCCATGACCCGTCCGCCCCGCCCGCCCGCCCCCGCCCGGGAATCCGCCACGTCCGTCGGCGCACAGATCGGCGATCCGCGCTGGCTGGCCCATCGTTACGATCCCGACCATGATGCGGTGCATTTCATCGCGGCGGACCGGGCGCAGCGTGGCGTGGCGACCTTCCTCACCGACGAGTATCTGCCGTCGTTGGCCACGCCGATCGTGGTGCCACGACGCGACGCGGTCACGGCCGCCCCGCCCGCTGCATCGGTTCATTTCATTTTCCACTCGGCCTATTGCTGTTCGACGATGCTGGCGCAGGCACTCGACATGCCGGGCTTCGCCACCGCGCTGAAAGAGCCGGTAATTCTCAACGATCTCGTCGGCTGGCGTCACCGCGGCGGTCATCCCGCGCGCGTCGGTGAGGTCCTTGATGCGACGCTGAGACTGCTTGGCCGCGCCTTCGAATCCGGCGAGGCGGTGGTGATCAAGCCCTCCAACGTCGTCAACGCCCTCGCGCCGGCAATGCTGGCGATGCGGCCACAGGCCCGCGCCGTGCTGCTCTACGCGCCGGTGCGCATCTATCTGACGTCGATCGCACGAAAGGGTATGTGGGGCCGGCTTTGGGTGCGCGAGCTTCTCGCCAAGCAACTCGCCGATGGCATCGTCGATCTGGGCCTCACGCCCGAGGATATCTTCAGGCTGACCGATCTGCAGGCGGCCGCGGTAGGGTGGATCGCGCAGGCCGATCTGTTCGCTGGCCTGGTGGCCCGCTTTCCGGACCGCGTCAGAACGTTGCAGAGCGAAACCCTGCTCGCGAACCCCTTGGCCGCGGTGACGGCCCTGGCACGCTTCTATGCGCTGCCGGACGATCCGGCGACCGTGCAGGCGCTGCTCGACGGCCCTGCCTTTGCGCGCAATGCCAAGGACGGCAAGACCTATGGCGCGGCGGACAGGGCACGCGAGCACGAGACCGGCGCGGCACTCCACGCCGACGAGATCGACAAGGTGGTCATCTGGGCAGAGGCGGTCGCACGCACCGCCGGCGTCGCGCTTGATCCCCCGGCGCCCCTGCTGGGCTAGGCGCTCGTCCCGCCACCACGCGCAGCCGATAGTTTCGCGGTCGAGCCCGGACAGAAAAAGGGGCGGTTCCGAAGAACCGCCCCATTCAAGACCGAGATGGCCTGACCCTAGAAATGCAGGTTCGCACCGATCGCAAAGCGGCGGCCCAGTGCGTCATACGTCGACGGATAGGTGTTGCCGCTGTTGAAGCTGGTCGAACCCACCGTCGACCCGACGAGCGGCGGCTGCTTGTCGAACAGATTCTGGACCGTGACGGTCAGGTCGAAATTCTCGGCAATGCCGATCCGCGTCGACAGGTCGATATAGTCGTAGGACGGGATCCGCGTGAAATCCGCAGTTTGGCCGGCGAGAGCGCCACCGGTGAGCGTACCACTGAACGCCGCCCCGTTGCCGTTGACGACATCGTCCGGCTCCTGCTGGACGTTATCGATGTGACGCCACAGTACCGAAACGTCGATATTGTCGACGAAGGTGAACGTCGCACGCGTGTTCCAGGTGAATTCGGGCTGGATCGAGCCCGAGCCCCCAGCCGCAGCGCTGGCCGCGCCGCCGCAGTTGACCGAATAATAGCCGATGCACTCACGATTGATGAGGCCCGGTGCGGCCTGGAAGGTCGCAGAGTTCGACCAGTTGCCCTGGAACGACAGGCCCAGTTTGACACCCTGAGTCAGCGGCGTGCGATAGTTGATCGCAAGATCGATACCGTCGGTCTTGACGGTGCCAAGGTTCGAGATTGCAGCCAGCAGGCCGCGCGTGGTTGCCGGATCGCCGTCGAGTCCGCCCGTGACCGGGTTTCGCGAAATCGCAAGGCAGGCCGGGCTGGTGGCGCTCGCCGCGGTGATGGTGTCGAAGCAGTTGGAGATGATATCGCCCGGCGCGAACTGCGAAATCGCGCCCTTGATCTTGATGTTGTAGTAATCGACGTTGATCGAAAGGCCGGGAATGATCTGCTGCGGCTGGATGACGAGGCCGAGCGTGTAGCTGTCCGACTTTTCCGGACGCAGGTCGAGGTTACCGCCGGACGTGATGTTCGCCTGACCCGCAGTCGGAACCGCAATGAGACCGATGGTCGAGGCCGGTGCGCCCTGCGCAAGGCAGACGGCGCGCAGATTGGCATCGTTGACCGGCGCTGCACCGGCGCAACGATCGGTCGCCAGGTTGGTCAGACCCGTATTCACCGGCGAGAACAGCTCGCTGATCGTCGGTGCACGGACGGCACGCTGGTAGCTGCCACGAACCTTCAGGCCCGTGACAGGCTCCCAGCTGCCGCCGCCCTTGTAAGTGGTCGTGTTGTACGATGGCGAGTTCGCCGCGAACACCTTGTAGTGCGAGTAGCGGACGCCAGCTTCGAGCGTCAGGCTCTGGAAGAACGGACGATCCTGGACAAGCGGCGCGATGAGCTCGCCAAAGCCTTCGCTGACCTCATAGCCACCGTCGATGTTCGGCGCGGCGCCACCGGCACCACCGAGTTCGCCAGCGGTCTGTGCCAGCGTATCCGAGCGCTGCGACGCACGGTACTTGCGATACTCCGCACCGGCCGCGAAACCGATCGAGTCGCTCGCGAACGGTGAGGCAAAGCCGAAATCACCGTTGAGGACCGCGCGGGCCTGCGCCAGCGAGGTACGAACGGTCGTCGTGCTCTCACCCGTGATATACGAGGTCATATCGGGGGTGATCGAACCGTCGGCACCGAAGACGTTGAGCGGAACGCAACCGGTTCCCGCGTCGATCGCCGCACCGCCGGGCGCACCGCCAAGGCAGCTCGTGGTATTGGTTGCATAGACCGCGGACCGTACGCGCGACGTCAGGACATAGCCCTGCAGCGTCTGCGTATTCTCCGATTCACCGTAACCGCCCGAGACGTCGAGCTTGATACCCTCGGTCAGCCCAACCTTCACGCCGGCACGATAATCAAAGATCGTCGTCTGGAAGTTCGAGATGCGCGGCCCGACCTCGGTCGTCCGGCGCGACAGGTTTGTCGTGATCGTGCGGAAGTTCGGGTTTGCCGTCGTCACGCCGCCCACGGTGACGGTAGGGCTGGTCGCGGCTGCGGCAAGGTCGCACTGCGCCTGCGTGATGCTGGCGGCGGCGCAGAACTGATTCCGCGCACCGGCCGGCAGGTAGGGGTTCGACAACGGAACAACGATCGACGAGTTGAATACACCCGACGGCGCGATGATCGTGTCGACAGTATTCTTCGAGAACAGGCCGCGCGTATAGATTTCGACGCTGTCCGACACTTCGTAATGGCCGGCGCCATACATGTTGAACCGCTCGAACGGCGTCTGGAAGATGTTGTACGGGTTGAAGTTGAACGGAATGACCGCCGTCGTCAGCGAACCCGTGGCCGGGTTGATCTGGCGACGACCGCCAAGCGTGAAGACCGATGGGACCGTCGTGCCCGAGCCGCTGCTCGCGCCCGAGAACGAGTCGTAATTCTGCACCGAATAGTCGCGCTCGCCCTGATAGACGGGGTCCGACTGCTGGTACCCGACCGAGAAGACCGCGTTACCGCGGCCATCGTCGAAATTGGCGCCGATCGTGATGTCGCCGCGGAAATAGGCACCATCGCCACGCTCGGTGATCTGGTTCGAGACCGAGGCGTCGATGCCCGAGAAATCCGACCGCGTGATGAAGTTGACGACGCCCGACACGGCGTCCGCGCCGTAGGTGGTCGCGGCGCCGCCGGTCAGCGTGTCGACCCGCTCGACCAGTGCGAGCGGGATGTTGTTGAGATCGACGCGACCGAGCAGACCCGAGGGTGCGATGCGGTTGCCGTCGAGCAGGACGACGTTGCGGAACGAGCCAAGGCCGCGAAGATCGACATAGGACGCGCCGCCGTTACCGTTGTTGACGGCCGAACCGATGCTCGGCGTCGCACCCGGCAGCGTGCGCAGAATGTCTTCGGCGGTGTTCGACTGACGAAGCTTGATTTCCTCCTGGCCGATGACAGTCACTGGCGATGAGGCGATCAGCGCGGGGTTCTTGATCAGCGAGCCGGTAACGACGATGTCACCCTGGCTGTTCTCCGTGCTCGGCGCGGCTTCCGACGTCGTCATGCCGACTTCGCCCTGGGCGTTGGCGCCCGGCGTGGTCGACTGAGTCGCGGTCGCGCCGCCGGCGCGGATCCCTGAATTGTCACCTTGGACCTGTGCGAAGGCTGGCGTGGCGAACGTCGTCGCCCCCATCAGCAACGTGGTCGCAAGCAAATGGGCGCGAGCAGCAGATGTCATAAATACCCCTTTGTCGCCGGTGATTGCACCGTGCATTTTCTCCGGTTTTTCCGGTTCTGGTCACGATCTATCCAGCCACGCCATTGCGCTGCAACAATTATCGTCGATTCGGACCTTTTCTCATTTCGTTTGCGACATCACCGTGACATAACCGCAACATAGTGTCGTATGGTGAAACTCGAGGCTGGGTTCTGCCAAGCCAAAGCTCATAAGGCGATCATATGCGAATGTTGTCGGCCATCTCTGTTACCCTGTCAGCGCCGCTCATCGGCGCCCTGCCGATCGCCCCGGCTGTTGCCGCGCAGGCCAGAGAAGACTCTTCGAAGACATTGGATGCGCTGGCCGCGTGCCGGGACATAACGGCCGATGCAACCCGGCTTGCCTGCTTCGACACGACCGCCGGGCAGATTGCGCGCGCGCGCCAGGCAGGCGACCTGCTTGCGCTCGACCGCGGCAAGGTTATCGAGCGCAAACGCCAGCAATTCGGCCTTGCCGATGCCGGTCAAAGCCCGCTCGGCGGCGGTGAGGCGGATCGCGTCACACGCGTTACGGAGGTGCAGACCACGATCACCACGGCAAAGCCGGCGAGCTATGCGCGGTTCGCGCTGCAACTGGCGAACGGCATGGTCTGGGAAACGATCGAACCGCTCTCGCTGCAACCCCGGCCGGGTACCGCAATCACCATCCGGCAGGCCGGCTTTGGCGGGTTCAAGGCGTCGATCACCGGCGAGCGCGCGATTCTGGTCAAACGTCGGCGTTGAACCCCGTCGCTATCTTGGGCACCTCGTGAAAAGGTGGCGTCCTGCGGTCGTGGACGGGCTTCAGATCAGGGCCGACATGCTCGGCGCGCCCGCGGGATATCGATCAGCGTCACCGCCGGGGTGGTGTCACGGGTGAGCGGTCGGGCGGTCGCCGCCGGATCGTCAAGTATCGGCGGATGAAAGGGTCCCCATTCGACCACCGCGGCGCAACCCCGGTCGCGAATCACCGCAAGCGCGGCGGCGGGCGACAAATGCGTGCCCGAATACAGCCCGTCGGCCCAGCGTTCACGATAGGCCGACTGAACGACGATCGGTCTCGGGCCCTTGAGCTCCGCGTTTGAGCGATAGCGATCAAGCGCCAGCGCGACCGCATCGTCGCCGACGATGACGAGCGCGGGCTTATGGCTCCCGATCAGGGCCACGGCCTGGTGCCAGTGCTCGCGCTCACGGCTGGGCAGCCAGCTCGCCAGGCCGATGGCACTCAGGCCGAGCAGGATGGCGCCGCTTGCACGGGCGACGGGGGGCGACTTTATGCGCGTCACGCCGAGCGCCACGAGGACCAGCTCGGGTCCGCTCGCCCAGCTCAGCGTGCGCGGCAGGAATATCGGCACCCGCTGGCTGATCACGAACAGCAGTAGCGGCGCGCCGATCGTCAGGACAGCGAGCAGCCGCACTTCCGGTCGCGCCGCACGTACCGCACACGCTGCGAGCCCGGCGAACAGGCCTGCCAGCAGCAGCATACCCGCAATCCCCGTCTCATGGGGAAAGAGCGGCAGATAGACCTGCGCCGTCATCGCGACCGCGTCGCGCCAGGACGGCGTGGCGATCCACGCGATATTGGTCACGGGCATTGTCATCTGGCGGACGCTGATCATCGCCCACCATCCCCAGCCTGCCAGCACCGCGACGTTCGTCGCCAGCCACCGCGCCTGTGCCCGTCGGTCACTCCACAGCAACCAGAGCATTGTCACCCCCGCCAACCCGGCAAACAGCGCGACCGTCGTATGCGTATACAGGCCGATGAGCGTCGCAATGCCGTAGAGGACTAGGCCACCCAGCGTCCGGCGACGCAGATAGAGCACCATCCCGGTGCAGGCGAGCAGCACCGCCAGCTGCGCGAGCGCATAGCCGCGCAGCTGTTGGCTTAGATCCGTGCCCAGCGCGGAGAGCGACAGCAGCGCGGCGGCGAGCAGCCCGGCCTTCGCATCCCCGACCGCTCGCCCTAGCCCGTATGCCGCGCCGATCCCCGCCGTCCCGATCCCGATCGGCAGGAGCCGCACCGCGACATCATCCTGGCCGACCAGCGCGATCCAGCCCGACAGCATCGTGTAGAACAGTGGCGGGTTGGTCTCGCGCAGCATCCAGCTGCTCCACAGCCGCGACACGGGCTGGCGCGCGAACTCGAGCGACGCCAACTCGTCATACCACAGCGAATACTGCGCCGTGTGGATGCGGAATGCCGCAACGGCGACGAGCATCAGCGCCAGCATCAGCGGCGCGCGCAGGCGTCCCGCCGCCGCCGGGGAACCACCATGCTGATCGACCCGCTTCACCCGCATCGCCTTTCCCGATCACGCGCGCCCGCACAAGGGGCGGCCTCACCGCATCGACGATCGTCAGACGAGCTGGAACTCCCCGGATACACCCTCAGCCTGTGCGGACGGCGCGATCCACAGGTGGAAGCGGCCCGGCTCGACCGTCGGCACGAGATCCCGGCCGATGAAGAGCAGGTCGTCGCGACGCAGCGTGAACGACACGACCTGCCGCTCGCCCGGTTTCAGTGCGACACGGCGAAACGCTTTGAGTTCGCGCACCGGACGCGTCACGCTGGCCGCCAGATCGCGGATATAGAGCTGCACGACCTCTTCGGCGGCGCGCGTGCCGCTATTGCCGATCGTCGCGCGCACCGTCAGCGCGCCATCGGTCGACAGACGCGCAGCGCCGAGATCGAGCGCTTCGTATTCGATCGCGCCATAGGTCAGGCCATGACCGAACGGGAACAGCGCCGCGTTGGCGAATTCGCGGTAGCGCGCCTTGTATTCGAGCAGCGGGCCCGGCGGGTTGGGCCGCCCGGTGTTCTTGTGATCATAATGATAGGGCTCCTGCCCCGTGGCATGCGGAAAGGAAACGGGCAGCCGCGCCGACGGCCCGGTCTTGCCGAACACGATGTCGGCGATCGCCGGCCCGTCCTGCGACCCCAGGAACCAGGTGACCAGGATCGCCGGCGCCTTGAGCACCGCGTCGCTGAGCACCAGTGCACGGCCGGTACGCAGCAGCACGACGATCGGCGTGCCGGTCGCGGCCACCGCCTCGACCAGCGCCATCTGCGCGGCGGGGATCACGATTGACGCCCGCGACTGCGCCTCGCCCGACATGCGCTGGCTCTCGCCGACCGCCAGCAGGACGACATCGGCCGCGCGTGCGGCGGCCACAGCTGCGGCAATCCCGCCGGGGAGCGGATCGTCGATCCCCGACCCCGGCGTCACGCTGACCTGCGCCGGGTCGGCCACCGCTGCACGGATACCGGTCGCCAGATCGACCGCTTCGGCGTCGGTGCCGTACACGTTCCACGGACCGATCAGGTCGTGCTGCCCGGCCGCGAACGGGCCGATCAGCGCGATCCGCCGCCCCTGTCGTGGCAGCGGCAGCAATGCGCCCTCATTCTTCAGCAGGACGATCGACCGCGCCCCCGCATCGCGCGCCAGCGCCAGCGTCTCGCGCGTCCGGATCCGCGTCTTCTCGCGACGCGGGTCGATCCGCCGGAACGGATCGTCGAACAATCCGAGCGCGACCTTGAGCGCGAGGACGCGGCGGACCGCCTGGTCGAGCCGCGCCATCGGGACCTCGCCCGCCGCGACGAGCGCCGGCAGATGCGCCAGGTAAAACCCGCTTTGCATGCTCATGTCGACGCCGGCCATGAAGGCGAGCTTGGTCGCTTCGCGCGCATCCGTCGCAAAACCGTGCGCGATCAATTCCTCGTCGCCGGTATAGTCGGACACGACCAACCCGCCAAAGCCCCATTCGCGGCGCAGGATCTGCGTCAGCAGCCACGCATTCGCGGTCGCCGGGACGCCCGAAATCTCGTTGAACGCCGCCATCGTCGTCGCAGCGCCGGCGTCGAAGGCCGACTGGAACGGCGGAAAATACACCTCGCGCAGCGTACGCTCGGACACGTCCACCGTGTTGTAGTCGAGCCCGGCTTCTCCCGCGCCATAGGCCGCGAAATGCTTGGCGCAGGCCGCGACCGCGTCCGACGCCGCCAGTCCCCGCTCGCCCTGGAACCCGCGGACCCGCGCGGCCGCCATCATCCGGCCGAGCAGGACATCCTCGCCCGCCCCCTCGACACCACGGCCCCAGCGCGCGTCGCGCGCGACATCGACCATCGGCGCGAACGTCCAGTCGATCCCCGATGCCGCCGCCTCGGCCCCCGCGGCCCGGGCAGTGCGCCGCGCAAGTTCGGGATCGAAGCTTGCCGCCTCTGCCAGCGGGACCGGAAACACGGTCCGCAGCCCGTGGATCACGTCGGCGGCGAACAGCAGCGGGATCTTCAATCGCGACTGGCGCATCGCAGCGGTCTGCATCCGCTGTGCCATCACCGCGCCATTGCCGTTGAACACCCCGCCCAGACGCCCGGCGCGGACCTGCGCGAGCTGTTCGTCGAAACTCGACGACCCGCCCGCGGGGTTGAGCGCGGTCGCCGCCCCCCCCGCCCAGGCCGCCGCCATCAGCGTCAACTGCCCGGCCTTCTCGACGACGGTCATGCGCGCAAGCACGGCTTCGACCGATGCGGGCAGGGCACGCGGCTGAGCCGTCTGCTGCAGCAGCGCGCGCGCGGGGCTCGCCGCCCAGGCGGTCACCGCCCCGGCCCCCATGATCATCGCCCGTCGTGAAATCGTCCGTTGTGCCATCGTCGCCGCCGTCATCCGCTATCCCTTTGTCCGTGCCTGTTTCGACCGCCCGGCTCCACCGGGCTGATGATCGTTGCAAGGTTCTTGATCCCCGTTTCTGGATCATGTAACCGGTTACATCAAGAACAACATTTCCAGCCGCGAACGACGGCCGACGCCAGAGGGGATCCTGACCAGCCATGTCGCACGCCACTATCCGTGATATTGCCCGCGAGGCGGCGGTGTCGGTAGCGACCGTGTCGCGGGCAATGAACGGGCTGGCCAGCGTCCGCCCCGAATTGCGCAAGCATATCGAGGAGGTCGCATCGCGGCTTGGCTATGTCCCGCATGCCGCGGCGCGACACCTGAGCTCGGCCCGCTCGGGGATGATCGGCGTGGTGATCCCCGATCTTCACGGCGAATTCTTCTCCGAACTGCTGCGCGGCATGGACCGCGAGGCGTCGGAGCGCGGGCTGTACCTGATGCTGATGAGGATGCACGGCGACGCGGCGCGCGGTGTGGCTGCGCTGAACGCGATGCGCGGTCGGGTCGACGGGCTGCTGGTGATGGCCCCTCAGGTCGCGGCGGACGAGCTGCTCGCGCACCTGCCGCGCGACATGCCTGCGGTGCTGCTGAACTGTGCGCCGGGGCAGCCCGGCCGCGCCGAACTGCGCATCGACAACGCCGCCGGTGCCGCCGCTATCGTCGAGCATCTGATCGCAACCGGCCGCCGCCGGCTGGTTCATATCACCGGCCCCGAGGGGAATATCGATGCCGAGGAACGGTGTCGCGGCGCGCGCGACGCCTGTGCGCGTGCAGGCGTCGCGCTGCGCATCCTGCCGGGTGACTTTAACGAACCCTCGGGCATCGCCGCCGCCGCGACCCTTCTCGACGAGGGGTGCGACGCCGACGCGATCTTTGCCGCGAACGACATGATGGCGATCGGCGCGATGATGACGCTGAAACGGGCCGGGATTGCCGTTCCGGAGCAGATTGCGATCGCCGGTTTCGACGACATCCCGCTCGCCCGGCTCATCACGCCGTCGCTGACCACCGCGAGCATCGACATCGCGGCCTTCGGTGCGCGCGGCGTCGCACGGCTGGCAGGCGCGATTGCCGGGCAGGACGATGGCCTGCCCGAGCAGCGCGTCCCGGTCGTCGTCATACGGGAATCGACCGGCCAGCCCGACCCGGCACGACCCAACGCATTTCTATCCACAATCCACAACGAGACACCCGATCAATCGGGAACAGGGGAACGACCATGACCAAGATGATGTTGCGTGCGGCAGCGCTTTCGCTGACGGCGCTGTCCGGCGGGGTGCTGTTCGCCCCCGCGCCGGCAGCCGCCCAGGTCGGCCAGGCGTCGTTACGCGGCACGATCACCGCGCCGGCGGACAATCCGGTCGTCGAGGTCACCCCGGTCGAGGTCGCGACCGGCCTGCGTCGCACGGTGCCCGCTGACGCCGCTGGCGGCTACAACTTCGCGTCGCTGCGCGCAGGCACCTATGCGATCGCCAACCCCGAAGGCTGGGTAGGCTATGGCCCCGATGTCTGGGGGCTGACCGCATGCGACGGCCCCGGCGATTTCGCCATCGACATCGGTGGCCGCCGCCGCGAATTCTTCAGCTATGCGGCGCGCGGCGTCGGCGACCGGGACGACGGGACGCTGGCCCCGACCGCGGCAGCGGCATCGATCGCGTTCGAACCCGAATTGTCGAGCCGCGCGATCGAGACGATGCACGCCCGCTACGGCGCCCGCATCTACGGCAAATACGGCTTTCTCGATTCGTTCAACCCGACGCTGACGGCCACGTCGGTGCCGCTCAAGCATGGCAGCGTCGATCCCGCTGCGGGGTGGGTGGACGACGATTATCTGGGCATCGACCAGGGCGCGATTGTGGTCATGATGGAGAATTGGCGTACCGGCCTCGTCTGGACGACCATGCGCCGCAATCCGCATATCCGCCGCGGCTTGCAGCGCGCGGGGTTTACCGGGGGCTGGCTGACCTGATCGCAGCACCGGGCGATGACGTGATAACAGGTGCGCACGGCAGGCTCGGGCGCGATAGGATGACGCATGCATCGCCCCAGGACCACCATCCGCCAGCTCAGCTATTTCGTCGCGCTCGCCGAAAACGGCAGCTTCACCCGCGCGGCCGAACGGATGGGCGTGTCGCAGCCGTCGCTCTCGCAACAGATTCGCGCGCTCGAGACAATTCTCGGTGCGCCGCTCTTTGAGCGCGGCGGGCCTGCGATCCCGACGCCGCTCGGCCGCGAGCTTCTCGAGCGCGCGCGTCGGATCCTGTTCGACCTTGCGGACCTGGAGGAAGTGCGCGTCGCTTCAGCGGACGCGCTGGTCGGGACGATCCGGCTGGGCGTATCGCCGACGCTCGGCGCCTATCTGCTACCGACCTTCGTCGCGCGTCTGCACCGTGACCATCCGACGCTGCGCATCCATGTCCGCGAAGGCCTGCCCTCCGCGCTGACCGCCGGACTCGCGGCCGGGGACCACGACCTGATCCTCGCACAGCTCCCGGTCGCGGGGCGCGGATTCCACACCGAGCGCCTGTTCCGTGAGGCGCTGTATCTGGCGATGGCGGCGGACCATCCGCTGGCCCCCAAGGCTGGAATCGAGATGGCCGATCTGCGCGGCCAGAACCTGCTGACGCTCGTCGCGGACTATCGCCTCGCGCAACAGGTCGCCGCGATCGCCGGCGAAGTCGGCGCGGTCGTGCTCAATGATTATGAGGGCACCAGTCTCGACGCGATCCGGCAGATGGCCGGGATGGGCATGGGGCTGGCATTGCTGCCCGAACTCTATGTCCGCCAGGAAGTGCGTGACGGTGGCGACGTCATCGTGCGGCCGTTCAGCCATGGCCGACAATATCGCGAGATCGGACTGCTGTGGCGCATCGGCGCAGGCCGTGCTCCCGCCTATCACCTGATCGCCGACCTGTTGCGCGCGGTTGGCCCATAGGTTTATCCTATCGATGATATAGCCGCCCCGTAGTTGTATCAATAACACTGTGCGGCAATTCTGATTGCGGACTCGAGCAGTTGGATGACGCAGGTGGCAGGCAAACGAATCGGATGGCGTGAAGCGCGCGGCTGGCTGGGCGAGATCGTCGGACCCGATACGCCCTATCTCCGCCTCGCAATGGTGTACGGCGTCGCGATCAGCCTGTTGTCGCTCGCCACGCCGATCTCGGTGCAGCTGCTGATCAACAGCGTCGCCAACACCGCGCTGCCCGCACCGTTATGGACGCTGGCCGGGCTGTTGCTTGTGCTGCTGCTGTTCGTGGCCGGGCTCAGCGCGATGCGCTTCTGGGTCATGGCGCTGTTCGAACGGCGCTTTTTCGCGCGCGTCGTCGCCGAAATCACCGAACGCGCCGTCCACGCGCAGAACCCCTTCTTCGCCGATCAGAATCGCGGCGACCTGTTCAACCGCTATTTCGATCTCGTCGTGGTGCAGAAGGCGGTGCCGAGCCTGGTGATCGGGGCGTTCACGATCATCCTCCAGTCCGCGGTCGGGCTGGTCGTGACGAGTTTCTACCACCCCTTCTTCCTCGCGTTCAACGCGCTGCTGATCCTGCTAATGCTCGCGATCTGGACGATCTGGTCGCGCGGATCGATCCGCTCCGCGGTCGCGCTCAGCCACGCCAAGCACGAGGCGGCCCGCTGGCTCGAAAGCCTGGGCGGATCGAACGGCTTCTACAAATCGAGCCGCCATCTCGATTTCGCGATGGATCGGTCCGAAGCCGTCACTGCCACCTATGTCGACCGGCACGAACGTTATTTCCGCTACAGCTTCGCGCAGACCGTCGCCTTCCTGCTGCTCTATGCCTTTGCCAGCGCGGCGCTGCTTGCGCTTGGCGGCAATCTGATCCTGCGCGGCGAACTGTCGATCGGACAGCTGGTCGCGGCCGAGCTGATCCTGAGCGGCGTATTCTACGGCGTGTCGCAGCTCGGCTGGTATCTCGACACACTCTACGACCTGATCGCAAGCGCGGAGGAGTTGTCGCTGCTGTTCGCGATACCGCAGGAACAGGCGGCCGCCACCGCGGGACAGGCGCCCGGCGATGGTGCCGTCCGGCTCGAGGCAGTCGAAGTGGAGGGTGCGCGCTTCGACTTCTCGCTGGCGGCGGGCGAACAGCTCGTCACGCTAGCGGATGGCGGGGCGGAACGGCTGCTGGCGATGGTGCTCAAGCGGCACATCGTGCCCGAGCGCGGGCTGGTCACGGTCGGGGGCGCCGACATGGCGACGTTCGACATGTATCTATTGCGCTCAGCGGTTGTGGTTCTCGACCGGCCGACCATCGTCGAGGTCACGATCCGCGAATATCTGTCGCTTGCCGCGGCGGCCGGATCCGACCCGGGCGGGATGCTCGAAGTCCTCGATGCCGTGGGCCTGCGCGAGCGGGTTGCGCAATTCCCGCACGGGCTCGACACCCCTCTTGCCGCGTCGGGCTATCCGCTGGCGATCGGCGAGGTCGTCGCGCTCAAGCTTGCCAGCGCGCTGCTCGTGCGACCACGCGTGCTGATGCTTTCGCAGCTGTGCGACCTGATCCCCGCGGAGCGGCTGGCGGACGTGCTGCGCCGGCTGAAGGCGGCCGGGACGACCACCTTGCTGTGTACCGGCCGGCCCGAGGACATCGTCCTCGATGGCTGGTTCCGCCTCGAACCGCATCGCCAGCGACGCTTCGCCACCCATGCCGCGCTGATCACCGACGCGCATACGGAGTCGAACGATGCCGTATAGTCCCGATCGCGTTGCGCATTTCCCGACACTGGCGAAGATGCGCGCCCCGCGCAGCGCGGTGACGGTCGCGTGGCTGCTGTTGATCGGCATCGCGGTCGCGATCGCGATCATGGCGCTGGTCCCCTGGGTGCAGACCGCCAACGGCACCGGCCAGGTCGTCGCGCTCGACCCCGACGATCGGCAGCAGCAGGTGACGGCGTTCGTGCCCGGCCGCGTCGAACGCTGGTACGTGCATGACGGGCAGCATGTCGAACGCGGCGATCCGATCGCCCGCGTCGTCGATCTCGACCCCGACCTGCTGTCGCGTCTGCGGGCCGAGCGGGCGCAGGTCGAGGCGGAGATCGCCGCGGTCCAGCAGAGCCGCGCGGTCGCCGGCATCGACGTGTCGCGTACCGCGCAGCTCTTCGCCGAGGGGCTGGCCGCGCGGCGCGACTATGAGCAGACCCAGATCAAGGTCGCCGATGCGGGCGCCAAGCTGGCCGAGGCGCGCGCCAAGCTCAACCGGATCGACATCCAGCTCAACCGCCAGTCCGCGCAGATGGTCCGCGCACCGCGCGACGGTCGCGTCCAGCAGCTCAACGCCACGACCGGTGGATCGATGGTGTCGCCCGGCACCGTGCTCGCGGTGATCGCGCCCGAGCGCGTCGAGCGCGCGGTCGAACTGTTCGTCGACGGTCGCGACGTGCCGGTGCTGCGTCCCGGCCGACCAGTCCGCCTTGAATTCGAGGGCTGGCCCGCGATCCAGTTCAGCGGCTGGCCATCGGTTGCACAGGGCATGTTCGACGGCCGCGTCCGCACGATCGATCCCAATGCCGCGCCAGACGGGCTGTTCCGCATCCTGGTCGAGCCCCAGCCCGGCAAGCCTGCCTGGCCCGCGCGCGAATTCGTCCGCCCCGGCGGCAAGGTGCGCGGCTGGGTGCAGGGCGAGACGGTGCTGGTCGGCTATGAACTCTGGCGCCAGCTCAACGACTTCCCGCTTGAATTCGGGCGGCGCCCGGCGGCAGCCGCGAAGGGCGAGGCCAAGGCCATGGACGCGAAGGCGTCCGACGAGGAGGGCGGCAAGAAGTGACCCGATTCTTCGCCGCACTGCTGATGCTGCTGTCCCCAGTGGCGGCGATCGCGCAAGCCGCCCCACTGACACTCGACGAGGTGCTGCGTGCCTCCGCGCGGTCCGCCCCGCAGATCGTCGAGGCACTCGCGCGCGTCCGCCAGGCGGAGGGGCGATCGCTGTCGGCGGACGGCGCGTTCGACACGGTGTTCGACGTCGACGGCAAGTCGCGCGTCGCGGGCTATTATGACGGCACCGTGGTCGAGAGCCGTGTGACGCGGCCGCTGACGACCAATGGCGGCTATGTCTATGGTGGCTACCGCGCGTCGCGGGGCACTTTTCCGGTCTATGAGGATCAGGCCTATACCAACCGGCTGGGCGAGGCCAAGGTCGGCGCGCTGTTCGCGCTGCTGCGCGACCGCGTGGTGGACGAACGCCGGACGCGGCGCAGCGTCGCCGGCGCGGACATCGACGTCGCGCGGTTCGAAGCCCAGATGGTCGCGATCGGCGTCCAGCGCCGCGCGGTCGACGCCTATCAGGCCTGGGTCGCCGCGGGGTTGCGCCTGCGTGCCTATCGCGACCTGCTCGATCTGGCGGAACGGCGGCGCGGCGCGATCGGGCGGCTGGTGACGCTGGGTGCACGACCCGAAATCCTGTTGACCGAAAACGACCAAAACCTCGTCCGCCGGCGCGCACTCGTCGTGCGCGCCGAACAGGATATCGCCACCGCCGCCAACACGCTGTCACTCTATCTGCGCGACGATGCGGGGGCGCTGCTGCTCGTATCACCCGACCGGCTGCCCGCGGACACGAGCGCGCTTGCCGGCGTCGCGCCGACCGGATCGAGCGCGGCCGCGGTCTCGCGGCCGGATTACCGGGCGATCCTGACCCGGATCGACCAGTCGACCGCGCGGCTGATGCTGGCGGAAAACGATCTGTCGCCTCGGCTCGATCTGCGCGGTGAAGTCGGCAAGGATGTCGGCCCGGTCGGTCTGGGCGGACCGAACCGCACGCCGCTCGAAGCGGCGGTCGGCTTCCGCTTCAGCGTCCCGCTTCAGAATCGCGCCGCCAAGGGGCGCGTGGCCGAAGCCCGCGCCGAGATCGACGCACTGGTACAGCGCAGTCGCTTCCTGCGCGACCAGATCGCAATCGAGGTCGAGGGAATCGTCATCGCGGTCGGCGCGACCGAACGGCTCGCCGGTATCGCGGAGGAGGAACGCAGTCTTGCCGACCGGCTCGCGGTTGCCGAACGCCGCCGTTTCGAGCTGGGATCGGGCGACTTCTTCCTCGTCAACCAGCGCGAGGAGACCGCGACCGATGCGCGCGTCCGCCTGATCGACGCGCAGGCGCGGATCGCCTCCGCGCGCGCCGAACTCGCCGCCGCGACGGCCGACCGTGTCGCACTGGGGCTGGACCGCTAGGCCAGCCCCGCCCTGCTCAATAGGCCAGTGCGCAGCCATCGGCGCGCATCTCGCTCGCCGCGGCATAGACGCGGGTGTCGCCGTCCATCCGGTGCTCGACACATTCATAGCGCCCGAAGCCGCCATCCGGCTCTCCGATCGTCCACCCCATGTCGGCCAGCCGCTTCCGCGTCGCGACCGGCACCCCGGTTTCTAACCGTAGCAACCCGGTGGGCCCGAGCCCGGGCGTATCCTCGCCCATCGATTGCGACGATCCCTCGTGATGCCAGCGCGGCGAATCCCCTGCCGACTGGATCTCGAGCCCGTAGTCGACGCGGTTGACGATGATCTGCGTCTGCCCCTGCGGCTGCATGTCGCCGCCCATCACCCCGAAGCTCATCCACGGCGTGTTGCCGCGGGTTGCGAAGCCCGGGATGATCGTCTGGAACGGCCGCTTGCCCGGCGCATAGATGTTGGGGTGCCCGTCCTTGAGGCTGAACAACTGCCCGCGATCCTGAAACATGAAGCCGAGGCCATCGGCGACGAGGCCCGATCCCATCCCGCGGAAGTTGGACTGGATCATCGACACCATCATGCCGTCCTTGTCCGCGCAGCTGAAATAGGTGGTGTCGCCGTGACTTGGCGCCTGCCCTGGATAGACCGGGGTCAGCAATCGGTCGGGGCGGATCAGCTTGGCGCGCTGTGCGGCATAATCCTTCGAGATCAGCCACTCGACCGGCACCTTGGCGAAGTGCGGATCGGCATAATAGCGCGCGCGATCCTCATAGGCGAGGCGCTTGGCCTCGGCCTGCAGGTGGATCGACAGCGCGGACTGGAAGCCTGCGCCCTTCAGGTCGAACCGTTCGAGAATGTTGAGCATCTGGAGCGTCGCCAGCCCCTGCGTGTTCGCGCCGAGCGCGTGGACGGTGGTGCCGCGATAGTCCGTCGTGCTGGGCGCGATCCATTCCGAATGGTGCGCCGCGAGGTCCGCCGCCGACAGCCACCCGCCGATCCGCTTGAAGTAGCGCTCGATCTTCTGCGCGATGTCGCCCTCATAGAACGCATCGCGTCCACCGTTTGCGATCGCGCGGTAGGTGCGCGCGAGATCGGGATTGCGGAACACCCCGCCCGCCGCCGGGCCCTTGCCGTCCGCGAGGCCATAAGTGCGCAGCGCGTTCTGCGATTCCTCCAGCCCGTTCCCCGGACGGCGGAACGCGGTGAGGCTGCGGCGGATGTAATAGGCAATGATGTCGGGCACCGCCGCGCCCGCTTCAGCCAGCGCGATCGCGGGTTGGAACAGCGCCGCCCAGGGCAGCTTTCCGTAGCGCTGGTGCATCGTCCACCACGCGTCGACCGTCCCCGGCACCGACACGCTGAGCGCGCCGAGCGGCGGCAGTGCGCCGTTCTTGGCGCGCGACCGCACCGTTTCCAGGCTCAGGCCGCGCGGCGATTTACCCGAACCCGCGAGCCCGACGACCGCCTTGGCCTTGGGATCCCAGATCATCGCATAGGCATCCCCGCCGATCCCGCTCGACGTCGGCTCGAGGAAGCCGAGACACGCGTTGATCGCGATCGCCGCATCGACCGCCGACCCACCCGACCGCAGGATGTCGATCCCCGCCTGCGTCGCGAGCGGGTGCGCGGTCCCCGCCGCGCCGTTGAGTCCATAGACCGCGGTGCGCGACGCGAAGCTCGCGCCGATCGGCCGGTCGCCGGCATGGACGTCGGGGCGCAGGAAGCGCTCCTCGCCGGGCGCCCAGAATGTAGGATTGGTATCCGTCGCGGGCGCTGCCCCCTGACCCGGGCCGGGGGCGGGGTCGCTGCTGGCTGTACCGCGCTGCGCAGACGCGAGTGTCGGAAGCATCGCAGCCGCCGGCAGCGATGCGATGAAGGTGCGACGATGCATTGGCGAACTCCCAGGACCCGGCATGGTTGTTGCCCGCAGGGGCGATCGGCGCAAGTGGCTGAAATCGGCGGTGCCTCGACGGATCAGCGCCGGCGTCTGGCCGCGACGACCTGAAGCAGCACCGCCGCCGCGGACAAGGCCGCGCCTAGCCCCGTGACCGCGACCCAACCGTCCATGTGCCATGCCCAGGTCGCACCGGCCGATCCCGCCGCGCCGCCGAGGAACATCGCCCCCATGAAGATCGTGTTGAGCCGGGCGCGGGCCTCGGGCCGCAGGGCGTAAACGACATGCTGGTTGGAGACGAGCGCGCTCTGCACACCGAAATCGAGCAGGATCACGCCGACCACCAGTCCGGCAATCGAACTCCACAGCGCAAAGACCGCCCAGCTTGCCAGCGTCAGCACGGCCCCGAGCAGGATCACCAGCCTGGGACCGCGGCGGTCGGCGATACGCCCGGCGACCGGCGCGGCGAGCACGCCGACCGCGCCGACCACCCCGAACAGACCCGCAATATCCGCCCCCAGACCGAAGCGCGGGCTCTGCAGATGGAGTGCGAGCATCGTCCAGAACACGCTGAACGCGCCGAACAGCAGCGCCTGCGTGATGGCCGCCTTGCGCAGCGTGCCGAACTCCCGCCAAAGACCGCCGAGCGACCGCAACAGCCCTGCATAACCGAGATCCGCGGTCGGGACGCTGCGCGGCAGCCGCATCGCCATCACCACCCCCGCGCCGAGCGCCATCGGCACGCCCAGCCAGAACATCGCCCGCCATCCGGCATGCGTCGCGACGAAACCCGCCAGCGTCCGGCTGAGCAGGATGCCGCACAACAGCCCCGCCATGACCGTCCCGACCGTTGCACCGCGTCGTTCCGGGCTTGCGAGATGCGCGGCGAACGGCACGACCTGTTGCGCGACGGTCGACAATATCCCGACGAGCAGCGACGCGGCGATCAGCATCGCCGCGCTCGGGGCGATCGCGGCGAGGATCAGGGCCGCGGCCAGCCCCAAGAACTGCACGACGATCAGACGCCGGCGTTCGACCAGGTCGCCGAGCGGTACCAGAAGGAACAGTCCCGCGGCATAGCCAAGCTGGGTCGCAGTCGGCACCAGGCTGGTCGCGGCCCCGGGCAGGTCGCGCTCGATGATCCCCAGCATGGGCTGGTTGTAATAGATATTGGCGACGGCAACGCCGGCCGCCGCGGCCATCACGAACGTCAGCCCCCGACCGAGATGGTGTCCGCCCGACGGGCCTGGCATCGACGCATCCGTCTCCAAGGGGCCACGGTCCTGCGCAATACTCGTCATACCAAACTCCTCTGCGACCGCGTGCCCGCTATGTGGACCATGGTGCAATGCCCGATGAGAGCGCGTCAGTGGCGAAGATGGGCTCGCGATCAGCGGCGGATCAATACGGCGCGGAAGGTGATCGCGAACCGGGTCCGCCCCGGCCGCGACGCGAGCACCACCCGCGTCGCGTGCGCCTCCGCGACCTGCGCGACGATCGCCAGCCCCAGCCCGCTGCTGGCGGATGCGGCACGATCGCGTTTCCAGAAACGGCGAAAGATCGACGGCTGATCCGCCTCGGGGATGCCGGGGCCGTCGTCGCAGACCGCCAGCGTGCCGTCTGTCCCGATCGTCACGTCGATCCGACGGCCAGGCCCGCTATGCTTGACCGCATTCTCGATCAGGCAGCCCAGCGCCTTGGCGATCCAGGCCGCATGGCCCGCGACCATCACGCTGTCCGCCGCCGTCGACAGCGCGATCGACTTGCCTTGGCGGATCGCCAGCGGTGCGATCGAAGCCACGCCGTCGGTCGCGATCGCGACGAGATCGACAGATGCCGCGGTATCCAGCGCGACGGTTTCCAGTTCGGCGATCTCCAGCACCTGCTCGACGATGCGGCCGAGCGTGTCGAGATCGCTGCGCAGCGTCGCTCGCAACGTAGCATCCTCGACCTCCTCGACACGAAGCCTGGCCACCGCGATCGGCGTGCGCAGCTCGTGCGCCGCATCGGCGATGAAGTCGCGCTGCATGCGGTAGCTCGACGTCAGACGCTCCAGCAACGCGTTCACCGCGCGCGCGAGTGGCCGCACCTCGGCCGGAAGCCGGTCGTCATGCAGCCGCAGATCGAGCGGCAGCGCATCGTCCGTCCGCAGCGATGCGGAGGCTCGCCGTACCGGCGCGACCGCACGCCGGATAATCAGCACGTCGATCGCCAGCAGCAGCAGCAGGACCGGCGTCACGATCGCCAGACCGTAGAGCAGGAACTGCGCGAGCAGGTCGTCGAGAATATAGTCCGGGTGGGTCAGATTCTGCAGGACGACGATCCAAACGCGTGCGCTTCCGACGCGCGCCGGGCTGCTGGCGCCGGCATAGAAGGCATGCCGCGACTGCCGGCGGAAGAAGCGCTCCTCGTCGCTCAGCGGGATGGCCGCGAGCGGCACCATGATCGGCGAATCCGACCGGAACAGGACCGCACCACGCGGATCGACGATGCGGAATGCAAAGCCCGCCCCCGGCGCGAACACTGCGGCGCTGGTCCCGTCCTGGGTCAGGTGCAACCGGCCGCGCGCGTCCTGCGACAGCGCCTGGCGCAGGGCCTGGGTATGGACGTGGACCGTCTGATGCTGGATCCGCGCCGCCGTCGTGTCGAGAAACAGATAGACCCCGCCGGCCACCGCGACGGCGGTGATCAGCACCGCGATCGCGTGCCAGCGCAGGATCTGCGCCATCAACGACCGTGGCGGCCGCGTCACGCGTCCCGCTCCAGCGTCATGTAGCCGACCCCGCGGACCGTGACGATGTCCGCGGTCGCCTGCGCTTCCGCCAGGCGACGCCGCAGCCGGTGGACATAGACCTCGACCGCATTCGACCCGAGATCGTCGGCGAGCCCGAACAGCAATTGTTCGAGATGCTGCTTAGTCACCACCCGGCTTGTGCGGCGGATCAGCCCGGCGAGCACCTCCAGTTCGCGCGCGGACAAAACGGTCGGCCGGCCGGCAACGGTGACCTCGCGCGTTGCCGGATCGAACCGGACATTGCCGCAATCGATCGTCCGATCGACAATCGTGCCGCTGCGCCGGAGCAGCGCCTGGATGCGCGCGAGCAGTTCCTCGGGCGCGAACGGCTTGGCGAGATAGTCGTCGGCCCCCGCCTCGAGCCCGGTCACCCGGTGTGCGACGCTTGCCCGCGCCGTCAGCGCGATGACCGGCGTGGGATCATCGCGGTCACGCAATTCGCGCACGACCGACAGGCCATCGCCGTCCGGCAGCCCGAGATCGAGGATGACCGCGGCATAGCGCGTATAGGACAGGATCAGCCGTGCATCGGCGGCCGTCGCGGTGGCGTCCGCGGCATAGCCCGCCTCGCCGAGCAGCCGGATCAGCATCGTGACCAGATCGGCATGGTCCTCGACGATCAGGATCCGCATCGACGCTCCCCGGTCGGGCTGCCCGGAGCGCACCGCCCGCGCCCATCGCCGCCTGTAAGGCTGGCGTAAGCCGGACGGGATAGGCCGACCGATCCTCGATCCCGATCGATGTCGCGCGATGCGCCGTCAGCAAAAATCAGAGTGTCTCCATGTCCGATATCCTTGGCCCGTTCGAACGGCTTGCAGCGACCCGCGCCGCGGTGTCCCGCGTCCGTGCGGCGCCCTACCAGCCGCGCCGGATCGCCCTGTTCTCGGGCAACTACAACTATCTGCGCGACGGCGCCAACCAGGCGCTCAACCGCCTCGTCGGGTATCTCGAGAGCGGCGGCGTCGAGGTCCGGGTCTATTCACCGACATCGCCCCGCCCCGCCTTTGCCCCCGCGGGCACATTGGTGTCGGTCCCGTCGGTCCGGATTCCGGGTCGCGGCGAGTATCGGCTGGGGCTCGGATTGCCGGCGGCGGTCCGGCGCGATGTCGAACGTTTCCGCCCCGACATCGTCCACCTGTCCGCCCCCGACTGGACCGGCGTTGCCGCGCAGCGGCTGGCACGGACAATGGGCATCCCGGTCGTCGCCAGCCTGCACACGCGGTTCGAGACCTATGCGCAATTCTATGGTGCGGGATTGATCCGGCCAATGATGGAACGGCATCTCGACCGGTTCTACACCGGCAGCGACGCGATCCTCGTGCCCACCCCTCCCATCGCCGCCGAGTTTTCCGCCAAGGGGCTTGGCGAGCGGACACGTCTCTGGGGTCGCGGGGTCGATCGCGACGCCTTCTCTCCGCGCCACCGCGACCTGGCCTGGCGCCGGCACATGGGCATCGCTGACACCGACATCGTCCTGCTCTTCTTCGGCCGGCTGGTCCGCGAGAAGGGACCGGCGCTGTTCGCCGACATCGTCGACGCGGTTCGCAAGGGTAGCGGAGATCTGTGCGGATCATCCGCCACGATCCGGGCCGTGATCGTCGGCGACGGGCCCGAACGGGACTGGCTAACGCGGCGCCTGCCGGACGCGATCCTCCTCGGCAGCCTGTCGGGCGACAGACTGGCTCGCGCAGTCGCCAGCGCGGATATTTTCGTCAATCCGAGCATTACCGAAGCCTTTGGCAACGTAACGTTGGAAGCGATGGCATCGGGATTGCCGAGCGTGTGCGTCGACATCCCCAGCGGACGCAACCTGCTGCGCAGGGAAACGGGCATGTTCTTCGCCGCGAACGATCTCGATGCGGCGGTCGCCGCGGTTCGCCGTCTTGCGCTGTTCTCGGATCTGCGCGCGTCGATGGGCCGGGCCGCACGCGCGGCAAGCGCGGCCTATGACTGGGACACCGCGTCGGCGATGGTCCTCGACGCCTATCGTGCGCTGTCGGGCACGGACACGGTGTCGACAACCGCCGATCCGGGTGCCGCGCCGGCACTCTGGCGGAACCGGTCGGCCGCGGGCTGAGCGTCGTGACAGAACAGTGCAGCGCCCGGACGCCGTCAGGCTGGCGACGTCTCCTGTCATCGTCGTCGGTGCGAACGGCAGCCGCTGCTGCCGCGATGCTCCCCGTCGTCGCGATCGCCCTGTCGGCGCTCGCAAGCCTGCTCGACGGGGTCGACTGGACCGACATCCGCGACGCGCTGACGCGGATCGGCTGGGTCCGGCTGCTGCTCGCGGCCGGGATCACCGCAACCAGCTACGGCGTGCTGACCGGCTATGACGTGATCGCGCTGCGGGTCATCGGGCGACGGGTTGCCTATCCCCGGGCGGCGCTCGCCTCGTTCACCAGCTATGTTTTCAGTCACAATTTCGGGTTCGCGCTGCTGACCGGCGGAACCGCACGGTTGCGGATCTACCGGCCCGCAGGGCTGACGATCGGCGAAGTCGGTCATGTCATGGTGCTGACCGGCCTGACCTTCTGGTCCGGGGTGCTCCTACTGCTGGGGATCGGGCTTGTCGCCAGTCCCGACAAGCTGGCGATTGCCGGCATTGCGATGTCCTACCCGGTCCACGCCGCGATCGGCACGGCGAGCCTTGCCCTGCTGGGCGTAGTGCTGATCCTGCTCCACCGGCGTGGCGGTCGGATGATCGTCGCATTCGGCCGCTCGATCCCCGTGCCTCGCACGCGGCAGGCGCTGATCCAGATGATGCTGGCGAGCATCGACCTCGTCCTTGCGGCGCTGGTGCTGGTCGTCTTGCTGCCCGGCGCGTCGCTTGCCCTGCTTCCCGGCCTGTTGCTCGGGTACCTGGTGGCGATCACGACGGGATTGATCACCCATGCCCCGGGCGGCGTGGGCGTGTTCGAAGCGGTGATGCTGGCGAGCTTGCCCGAGATCGACCGCGCGACGCTGTTCGCCGCCTTGCTCGCCTATCGGATGGTCTATTTCCTGATCCCGCTCGCCATCGGGATGGTGCTGTTCGCGCTTCATGAAGTCGACCTGCGGGCCCGCGTAAGGTCGGCGTAAGTCGGCGCGGCGATGAGCGCATGTCCTCATGCTCTATCCACCGGAACCCGTCACCATGATCATCCGCGCGCGGCCCTGCGCCCACTTCTCCCTCGCAGCGTTCTGCGCCCCCGCCCTCCTTGCCGCCAGCACCGGCGCTGCCGCGCAGACGCGATCGGCAGAGGCCCAGCCGGTACCGGGCGCGACCGCGATCGCGGGGGCGACGTCCGCCGCGATCCCCGCCATCCCCGAACCGATGATCTTCGACATGGTCCGGCCACTCGGCGCACGGCGCGGCGAGCTCGAGACCAACACGCTCGCCCAGGTCAATCTCAGCGGACCGTCGCGCCATGTCGAATGGGCGCCCGAGGTCGAGTATGCGGTCGCCGACGGCTTTGCAGTCGAACTCGAGCTGCCGTTCACCAATGGCCGGCTGACCGATCTCAAAATGGGGCTGCAGGGGACGTTCGGCACGTTTCGCGGCGGACGCAGCATCCACGGCGTCCAGTATCTCGGGCTTCACAATCGCCGCGACGGGGGGTGGTCGAGCAGCCTGGTCTATCTGCTCGGCAACCGCTTCGGCGAACGGTTGAGCACGATGACGATGATCGGCGCGGGCGACGTGACGCTCAGGAGCACGAAGGGCACCGGGCTGATCGTCAATCACTCGACATTCTGGGATGTCGATGACGGCACCGTGCTCGGGTTCGAGGTGAACCGGCAGACGGGGGCGAGCAGCTATTGGCTCCTGATGCCACAGCTGCACCGCGCGATCGGGCGGAAGGTCTCGGCGCAGATCGGTGCGGGCGCCGAACGGGCCGTGTCGGGTCCATTCCGACCGCGCGTCGGCCTGCGCATCATCCGCGAATTCTGAGGTGCCAGCTGCCACGCAGGCCGGGCCCGCTGGTGCCGGCCCGCCCGACATGCCACACCCCTGACATATCAGAACAAGGGGTTATGAATGCGCGCCAGTGCCTGTTTGATCGCTCTCCTCCTCGTCACCACGACCGCTTTACCCGGCGCGGTGGTCTCCGGCGCCAGCGCGCAGACGCCGGGCACGCCCTATCACCGCGCGCCCGATGCGATCGCGCGGGCGCTGGAGACGCCCCCGACCCCGGGCGTCTCGGTCAGCCCCGACCACCGGACGCTCGCGATTCTCGGTCGCGAGAATCTTCCGTCGATCGCCAATCTGTCCAAACCGATCCTGCGGCTTGGTGGCTATCGCATCGACCCCGCGACCAACGGTCAGGCCGAGGTCCGCGTGCAGTGGTTGAACGCGCTGCAGTTCAAGGATCTGGCGAGCGGCAAGACCATTAATGTCGCGCTGCCGGCCGGACTGCGCTTTGCCGCACCCGACTGGTCGCCCGACGGCGCCCGCCTCGCATTCTACGCGCAGCAGCCCGACGGTCTCTCGCTGTGGATCGCCGAGCGTGACGGCAGTGCGCGCATGGTGGCCAGGGGCCTGAACGGGACGTTCGGCACGCCGTTCACCTGGATGCCCGACAGCACGTCGCTGATCGCCTACACCGTCCCCGCGAACCGCGGCCCCGCCCCCGTCGCCGGCGACACGCCGACGGGGCCCGTCGTCCAGGAAAGCGCGGGCCGATCGTCGGCGGCACGCACCTATGAAGACCTGCTCGGCGATGCGCACGACGAGGCCCTGTTCGATCATTATTTCACGGGCCAGCTCGTCCGGATCGCGCTGTCGGGCGCCACCCGGCCGATCGGGGCACCCGGGCTCATCACCGAGTTCAGCGTCTCGCCCGATGGCCGGTATCTGCTGACCGAACGGCTCAAGCGCCCCTATTCCTATCTGCTGCCCGCGCGCTATTTCCCGACCGAGATCGCCGTCGCGACGATCGATGGCCAGCCGGTACGGACGCTGGTCGATCGCCCGCTTGCCGACGATCTTCCGGTCGACTTCGACGCCGCCGTCAAGGGACCGCGCGAGGCGATGTGGCGATCCGACGCCCCCGCCACGCTCATCTGGGCCGAGGCGCTCGACAGCGGCAATCCGCGTGCGAAGGTCGCCTTCCACGACGTGGTCAAGATGCAGGCCGCACCGTTCGAAGCGGCGCCGGTCGATCTGGCGATGACCCCGGCGCGCTATGCGACGACCTTCTGGGGCGATGACGGCTTCGCGATGGTCGTCGATCGCGAATGGCGGTCGCGGACCGAACACCGGCTCGCGGTCGCACCGGCGCAACCGGGCCAGCCGCGCACGCTGCTGACCCGCAATTATCAGGACCAATATGGCGACCCGGGTCGGCCGGTCGTCGAATCGAACGCCGCGGGCAAACCGGTGATGCGCTTCACCCCGGACCATAAGGCCGTCTACGTCACCGGCGACGGTGCGACCAAGGCGGGCGCCTTCCCCTTCCTTGCGACGCTGCCGCTTACAGGCGGCGAACAGACGCGGCTATGGTCCGCCAAGCCGCCCTATTACGAAACCGTCGTCGCGATGCTCGACGATACCGGGCAGCGCATTCTCACGCGCCGCGAAAGCGCAAAGCTCGCCCCCAATTACGTCGTGCGCAGCGTCAGGGGCGGCAGCGCCAAGCCGGTCACCGCGTTCGCCGATCCTGCCCCCGTGTTCGCCGGCGTGACGCAGCGCACGATCACCTATCCCCGCGCCGACGGGCTTGCGCTGTCTGGGTCGCTCTACCTCCCCGCGGGCTATGACGCGAAGCGCGACGGGCCGCTGCCGACCTTGCTCTGGGCGTACCCCGCCGAATTCACCGATGCGAAGGTCGCCGGGCAGACCGTCGACCAGGGCAATCGCTTCGTGCGCCCACGCGGCATCAGCCATCTGTTCCTGCTGACCCAGGGCTATGCGATCCTCGACAATCCGGCGATGCCGATCATCGGCGAAGGCGGCACGGAGGCGAACGACACCTATGTCAAACAGCTTCAGCAGGACGCGCAGGCGGCGGTCGATGCCGTCGTCAAGCTCGGGGTTGCCGACCGCACCCGCATGGCGGTCGGCGGGCACAGCTATGGCGCGTTCATGACCGCCAATCTGCTCGCGCATACCGATCTCTTCCGCGCAGGCATCGCCCGATCGGGCGCGTATAACCGCACGCTGACCCCGTTCGGTTTCCAGGCCGAACAGCGGACCTATTGGCAGGCGACGCCGACCTATACCGAAATGAGCCCGTTCACCTATGCCGACCGGATCAAGGCGCCGATCCTGCTGATCCACGGCGGCGCGGACGACAATAGCGGCACCTTCCCGATCCAGTCCGAACGCATGTACGCTGCGCTCAAGGGCAATGGTGCGACCGTGCGCTACGTCGTCCTGCCGAACGAGCCGCACGGCTATCGCGCGCTCGAGTCCACCGAAGAGACGCTGTGGCAGATGACGGACTGGCTGGACCGCTACGTAAAGCCGAAGCCGAAGCCGGCAACGGAGACGGCGGAGCGCCGGCCGTGACCGGGCGGTGCTCCTTTCCGCGGGCTTGCGCGACGGCCGGTCCCATCGCATCGGCACCCCATGTGTAATCGCGCGCGGTTCGAGGGCGAGCCCGAAACCCTGACCCAAGTCTTTGGCGCGGGCTGGCTGACGCCAAGGCCGATGGATAACCGGTTCAATCCGACCGAGCTCTACCCCAAGAGCCGCGCCTATGTGATCCGCGAGCAGGACGGGGCCCGCGGGCTCGACGTGATGCAGTGGGACGTGACCGCCGGGCAGGCGCCATGGCCGATGACCAACGTCCGCAACCTCGCGCTGCCGCAGTGGAAAGCGCTCGCGGCGAACCCCGAAAACCGGTGCCTGATCCCGCTCACCGAATTCTGCGAATGGACGCCCGACCCCGTTGATCGTGGCGACGGGAAAAAGCCGATCAAGGGCGAGATGTGGTTCGACGTCATCGACCAGGACGTGTTTGCGATCGCTGGATTCTGGCGCCAGATCGGCGAGCAGCGCTATTTCGCGATGGTCACCTGCGACGCGAACGAACTGGTCGCGCCGATCCACCCCAAGGCGATGATCACCATCCTGCATCCGGACGATCACGCGCTCTGGCTCGCCGGCCGCTACCACGACGTCGTCGCACTGCAGCGCCCCTATCCGGCCAGCCGGATGACGGTCCGCGGCCCCGTCTTTCCAACCCGCACCGCCGCACCGACGGGCCGCACCCTGCTATAAGTGTCGGACCACCCAGCGCGGCATCGGGCCGGGCGCCGACGCCAAGCGGCAAGCACCCACAACCATGATCAGGCGGGCGGCGTACCGCCCGCCTGATCGATCGTCACTTGGGGGCGGACGGCGCGGCGGGCGCGACCGTGGTGGCGACAGGCGTCGCTGCGATCGGCGCACCCGGCGAAGCCACGGTCGCGGCCGGGGATTTCATCGTCTGGCGGATGAACACGGTCTGGTTGATCTGCTCGAACGCCGTCTGATAGACCGACACGTCGTAGATCGGCTCTTCGTCCTGCGCCCCCGAGCCATAGACTGTCGATTTGACTTTCCCCATGACGAAGCTCAGCCGCGCATGGGTCGTCGACGGGCTGGTCTGCTCGATAAAGGCCGAGACGATCGGCGTCTTCTTCGATTTACCGAAACCGGTCCACAGGCTGTACGACATCTTGCCCTTGGTCGAGGCGATGCCGGTGATCAGCCCGGTGTCCTTGTCGGCGGCCTGGATACGATAGCCCGAATCCTGCAGCACCGACATGACGGCGCCGAACACCTGATCCTTGCTCGCCTCGATGTCCCGACCCTGCAGTTGCTGCAGTTCGAGCGACGACATGACCACCGGCTTTTTTGCATAGACGACAGACGCGTCGAGGCACGCACCCGCCATGGCGAGCGCTACGAAAAGCTTCTTCATTGATATTCCCCCTTAGAACGAACTGCTGCGGCTTTGAAAATCGCTGACCACCTTGTTCGCGTCGAACTTGATCACGAGTGTCATGGCGCGCGACGACTGGCTCGACCGCGACTTCTTGTTGCTGAACCCCAGACCGCCAAGCCCCGCGCCGCCGCCGCCACCACCGCCGCCGAACAGGCCGATCGAAAACCCCGATGTCTTGTCGTAAGACACCGTGGCATGGCGGTCATAGACCCACATTTCCTGTCCGGAACCATCGATAGTGGTAATGTTCGGCCCGCCAAACGCCTCGATGATCTGTGCCTGCGTCGTGGTGCCGACCTTCAGGTTCATCTGCACCATGCCGTGTGTCAGCGTGTTCGGATCATCCTTCGCCGAAGCCCCTGCTGGAACCGTCGCCGCAAATGCCGCAGCCAGAATGATTGCTCGAATCATAGATCCCCCCGTAATATCTCGCGCTTATCACTGTTGTTTGTGCGCGAGAAGGTGGAGCCGGAGGCAATAGATCGATATCTGATGTATTGTGGCGAAGCGAAGTATTAGAATTGCCAGATCTAGTCGGAGATCGCGCCGTCAGCGGAGGCGTGGCGGCCGCCGCTAACGGCGATCCGGCGTCAGGCGTGCGCCGGCCTGGCGTGGACGATCGCGGTCGCTGCGGACATCAGGATCGCGTCCTCGACGAACCCGGTGCTCGTCTGCCCCCAGCGTTCCATCGCCCATTTGCGGGCGGAGAGGCCACCATAGGACGACAGGATCGCCGCACCGATCCCGAGCGCTGCGCCCGTAAGCTGACGCTTTGGCGGGGCGAGCGCCGCGCCGGCAAAGCCGCCCGTGATCGTGCGCGCGAGCAGACCGAGGAACACCGTACGATCGGGCGCGGTCTTCATCTTGTCTCCGGCCATCTCGGCCGCGGCCATCGCCACGCCCCCGGCGGTGATCAGCGGCACCGCCATCAACCGCGCCCCGGCGGTGTCCTCGGGGAGCGTGCCGCGCTGTGCGGCGCCGGCCAGTGCAGCAAGCGGCGTCATCGCACGCTGTCCGGCCACCAGGCCTATCAGAAGGGAACGAAGCATAAGGGATCCTGTCGGTTGGAGCGATTGTCTGATCGGCCTCGTCAACGGATGACACCGTCAATGCGCTCCATCGCTGCGCGCCGCTCGATCCCGCACCGACCCCGGGCATCACCCCGATACGTAGAGCGGCGCCCGCAAACGCGCTTGAACGTCCCCGATTTGCGCATATGCCGGAATGCATTGGAGCGAACGATGAATGATCCGGCGAATATCAAAAGCGCGGCGTGGGACGGGACTCTGATCAAAACCTGGCTCGAGCGGCGGCTTGCCGCGGCGAAGCTCGACCAGGCAATGGCGGACCGGCGCGGCTACGAGGCGCAGGACGATTATGACAAGGCGGCTGCCGAGGAATGGGCCTGCCGGGCGCTTCAGGCACCGGACTGCACCGCGGATCAGGCAGGCTTTGCAAAACGGCTCAAGGACCTGATCGCGCAGGACGATTATACCGCAACCGGTATCTATGACGATATCCGGTTCCAGCGCCATGTCCGCAGCCAGCTGCGCAAGATTGCCAAGATGGCCAAGACGAATGAAGGGTTCGAAAAGACCCTCCGCTACCAGTAAAGCCGGGCTGCGGGCGTTGCGCCACCCCGGCTCGCGGGGTGCCGCCGGCACTAGGCCGACCGCATACTCACGAGGCCCGTGCCATCCCGCCGCTGCCGACGCGCCGCGCCTCGCGCTGCCCGTGCATCGCCAGGAGGGTGGTCGTCGCATCCCGGTCGACCGCCGGAGAAAACACGAAACCTTGGCCAAGCACGCAGCCGATCGCACGAAGCTGCGCGATCTGCTGATCCGACTCGATTCCCTCCGCGACGATCCGGATGCCCATCTTCTTGGCAACACGGATCAGGCCTTCGACGATCGTCGCGCTGACACTGTCGGGTTCGAGATGATCGACGAACGTCTTGTCGATCTTGATCACGTCGACGGGCACCGTCAGAAGGTGCGTGAGCGACGCAAAACCGGTCCCGAAATCGTCGAGCGCGACGCGGATGCCGTGGTCGCGCAGTGCGCGGATCGCCTCCTGGATCGCCTGATCGCCTCGGCCCATATACACGGTCTCGGTGACTTCCAGGATGACATGCTCCAGCGAGACGTCATGGCGTTCGAACGCCGATGCGAGCACGCGCGCAATCGCCCCTCCGCTCAGATCCTCCGACGAGACGTTGATGCCGACATGCTGGACCGCGAGACCCAGATCGAGCCAGGTCCGGATGTCGGCGGCGACAAGCCCCATCATCCGCTCGGTCAGCGCGGTCGAAACCCGCGCATCGCTGGTGGCTTCGTGGAACGCGGCGGCGGAAATGATCCGGTCGTCAATGCGCATCCGGCACAGCGCTTCCAGACCGACGATCTCACGCGTGTCGAGCCGGAAGATTGGCTGGTAATAGGCCTCGATCCGTCCGTCACAGAGTGCTGCGCTGACATCGCGGATCGCGTGCAGGCGCCGCGTCATGCTCGAACCCAGCGCGGCCGAATACATCACGAAGCTGCCGCGCGCGGTATCCTTTGCATGGTACAGCGCGAAATCGGCGTTCTGGCGCACTGGGGCGGTCACGGGATCGCCCGCGATATAGACCGCGCCACCGATGGTCGCGCGCGGCACGACGATCTGGCCGCCGCAATCGGCGGGTCGGCCCAGCGCATCGAGGATCCGCTGCGCGATCGCATCGGGTTCGGCCAGGTCGTCCGCCGACTCCAGGATCAGCGCGAATTCGTCGCCCCCCACCCGAAAGGTCCGCCCGGGCTCTCCCGCCGCCGCGATCCGCTGACCGACGATCCGCAGGACAGCATCGCCGGCCGGATGCCCGAACGTGTCGTTGATCACCTTCAGATTGTCGAGATCGAGCACGAACAGCGCCCAGCGCTCGACCGCCCGTTCCCGGATATCGGCCAATGCCGCATTGAAGGCGGCCCGGTTGGGCAGCTCGGTCAGCGTGTCGGTAAAGGCGCGCCGCTCATGTTCGACGACGCGATTATGGCGGTCGATGGCGATCAGGCAGAGATGCAGGCAATGCTCGACGAGCACGCGTTCGAACGCCGTCGGCCCCCGCGCTTCGCGGTAGTAGAAAGCAAAGGTCGCCACGATAACGCCGTCCGGATTCGATATCGGACTCGACCAGCAGCCGCGCAGACCGAGCGGCGCCACCAGATGCTTGAAATCGGCCCAGCGCGGATCGGTCGCGATATCCGCGACGCTGACGTCGGTGCCAAGATACGCGGCGGTGCCGCACGACCCCGCCAGCGGCCCGATCGCGGCGCCATCGATCGCCTGCGAATACGACTCCGGAAGACTGGGGCCGGCCAGCGGATGCATCCTGCCCGCGCGGTCGACCGTCAGGACCGAACAGATCACGCCGGGCACCAGCTGCTCGACCTGCTCGCATAACGACCGGCAGGTCACGTCCAGACTCTCGCCCCGTGCAATCCTCTTGAGTATCGCGTTCTGGAGTTGCAGCACCACACGCTGGGTATCATCACCGACTGGATAGGATAGATCGGTCATGGAGAAATCATAAGCCATGGATGCATCTGAGAACAATTTCTATTTACTTTTCATGAACATCCCAAACGGCTATAGTTCAGCCCGATTTGGCATGTATCCATTCGTCAACGGACGCGCACCCAGAACTGTATTGCACGAGCCTTCCGGAGTCCGACCGACACGCACGGACTTCACCGCCGATTGAGGGTCCTTAGCCAAAGAACATATAGCGAACAATAGGTCTTGTCGCGATCTGGTCCCGCGCCTAGGACGCCGCATGGCTGGCACTCGCCGGCGGCGGAACACACGCGGGCGATGCTGCGCGAGGGGCTTGACGATGACGGACGCAGATCGGTGCTATTTCGAACGGCGAGCTGAGCAGGAAATTGCAATGGCCGCCGCCACCGAAGATCCAAGCGCCTGCGCCCGCCATTACGAACTCGCGAACCTGTATCTGTCGCTCATTTCGGAAACGCCCGTCAGCACGGCCGCCTGACGAGGACATCGGCATCGGTCAGGCATCCAAGTCGCGGTGCCCGTCGATGCTATGTCAATCGAGATATCCGCAAGGACCTCGCTACGCATCGGCACGCAAGCGGTAGCCGACGCCCAGTTCGTTGGCGATCACGCTGCCGACTGGTCCCGGGTGCTCCAGCTTCTGCCGCAGGTTGCGGATGACGATGCGGAGATATTCGACGCGCGGGTCTTCCTCGCCGCCCCAGGCCGCCGCGAGCACGCGCTGATGCGTCACGACGCGGCCGATGTGCCGGGCGAGCACCGCAAGCACGTCGTGTTCCTTGCGCGTCAGATGCAGTTCCTCGTCGCCCCGGAACACGACTCGGCGATCGAGATCGATACTGACGTCACCGGTGCGCACGATCTTGGGCGTGCTTTCAGACAGTCCATGATGACGCAGCGCCACGCGCAGCCGGGCGAGCAGTTCCTCGCTGTCGAACGGCTTGGTGATGAAATCATCCGCCCCAAGGTCGAGGGCTGTGACCTTCTCGTCGACCGCATCGCGTGCCGACACCACCAGGATCACCGCATCGCCATGCGTCCGCAGCAGCGGGATTAGGCTCAACCCATCGCGGTCGGGCAGGCCGAGGTCGAGCAGGACCGCGCTCGGATGCTCGACCGCCGCCTGCTGCAGCGCCTGTCGCCCGTCCTCGGCCTCGACCACGGCATAGCCTGCGCGGGTGAGCGTGTTGCGCAGCAGGCGGCGGATCGCGGCTTCGTCGTCCACCACGAGAATCTTTGCGGGCATTCAGGCGATGCTTTCGGGTTTGAGATCGCGGACGATGAGCGCGCGGGGGAAGATCAGCGCGAAGGCGGCTCCGCTGCCATCGTCGCGGTTCCCGGCCTCGACCGTCATGTCCATCGCCTCGGCGAACGCCTTGACGATCGCGAGGCCGAGACCCGTTCCGCCCACCGCGCGATCGGACCCCTCGAGGCGGCGGAACGTCTCGAACACTTCGGTTTCCTTGCCCGGCGGCAGGCCGGGTCCGTGATCCATGACGGCCAGACGAAGCTCACCGAACCGGTGCCGCCCCTCGATCACGATCTCGGTCCCGGGATCGCCGTAGCGCCCGGCATTGTCGAGCAGGTTGAGCAGGCAATGGTGGAGCAGCTGCGGGTCGGTGTAGACCAGTGGAAGATCGGGCGGGACGTCGAGCCGGACCGCATGGCCCTCCAGCGCGCGCCGCGCATCGTGCGCCGCGCCCGTCACCGCATCGCTGAGATCGGTCGGTTCCACGTTGAGCTTCAATGCGCCCGCCTCGACGCGCGCCATGTCGAGCAGATTGGCGACGAAGCGGTTGAGCCGCGCGGCCTCGGCCTTGATCGTCGCGATCAGCTCGGGCGTCGCGCCGTGCTCGAGCTGGTCCGCCGCGGCAATGACCGCGGTCAGCGGGGTGCGCAGGTCATGGCTCACCGAGGACAGCAGCGCCGCGCGCAGGCGGTCGCGCGTCCGCACGGTCTCGACATCGCGCATCTCGACCTCGAGCCGCAACCGCTCGAGCACCAACGCGGACTGGTCGAGCAGGCTGCTGAGCAGCGGCAGCTGGTCGGCGCGAACCGGGTCGGCTGCGCTGTCCTTCGCCACGCCGAGCACGCCGAGTACATGGCCCCCGGCCTTCAGCGGCTGAAACAGCCACTCCGATGCCGCGAGCGTTCCCGAGCCCTTCCCCGCCGCCATCCCCGTGTCGAGCGCCCAGGTCGCCGCGGCGGTATCCATCGTGCCGAGATGATAGCCGGCATCGCTGGCCGCGAGGATCTCCAGGTTCTTGCCGATCCCGGGCACCAGCAGGACCACCTGTACGTCGAGCAGTCCGCGGACGTCGTCGCAGATCATCTGCGCCGCGACGTCGATGTCGTTGACGCTGGTGATCTGGCGCAGGAAACCGGCGAGCGTCGCGTTGGTCCGCGCACTCGCCGCGGCCAGATCCGCCTGCGCCCGGACACGTGAGGTCAGTTGGCTCGTCACGACCGCGATGGCGAGCAGGACGACGACAGAGACCAGATTTTCGGGATTGCTGATGCTCAGCGTACCGACCGGCGGCAGGAAGAAGAAATTGTAGGCAAGGCTGGAGGCGATCCCCGCGTAAAGACCGGTACGCAGGCCATAGAGGCTGGCGGCGGCCATGACCGGCAACAGGTACAACAGCGCAACGTTGCCGAGATCGAGGATGTGGAACAGCGCACTGGCGACGCCGGTGACGCTCGCGACGAGTGCGGTCGTGACCACATAGCCGGCGGGCGTACCCCACCGCGCCGGCCTACGTCGGCCGCGGTCCCGGCCGCGCGGGTCTGCAGCCACGGGCAGCACATGGACGGTGACGCCAGGGGTATCGCGGATCACCCGGTCGACGACCGAGCCATGCAGGAACTCGAACCACCGCGACCGGTGCGACTTTCCCATGACCAGCTGCGTCGCGCGGGCATCGGCGAGAAAGCCCTGAATACCCGCCACCACATCGGTCGCGGGCACCGTCGCGACGGCTGCACCGAGCTGCGTCGCCAGCGTCATCGCCGCGGCAACCCGCTGATGCTCGGCATCGGAGAAATTCGCGACGCGCGGGGTTTCGATGAAGAGCGCGGTCCAGGGGCCACGCAGACCGTCGGCCACGCGCTTGGCGGCGCGCACGAGCGTGTCGGCACCGGGCAATTCGTTGATCGCGACGACGATCCGGTCGCTGCCCGCCCAGGTGCCGCCGAGCCCCAGTGCACGGACGTCGTCGAGCATCCGCGCGTCGACCGCCTGTGCCGCGCGGCGGAGCGCGAGTTCGCGCAAGGCGGACAGGTTGGATTTGGAGAAGAAGTGCGACAGCGCACG
>NZ_JPDP02000160.1:296140-296346 GCF_000732685.2 Sphingomonas sp. STIS6.2 | reverse complement strand
ACACGGGCAGGTCGACGGTCTGCGCAGCAAGCGCATGCGTACAATCGCCGAGAAACTGGATCCTGCCGTCGGTGACGAACGAGTGGCAGACATCGCAGGTAAAGCCGTATGGCTCCTTGCCCTGCTCTACTCGCTCACGATTAGCGTCACACCAGCACCGCTTGCCGGCTTGGCTTGGGATGTGATGACCGGTGCGAAACAGCACT
>NZ_JPDP02000160.1:221393-296130 GCF_000732685.2 Sphingomonas sp. STIS6.2 | reverse complement strand
CACGATTAGCGTCACACCAGCACCGCTTGCCGGCTTGGCTTGGGATGTGATGACCGGTGCGAAACAGCACTGACGGGGTGAAGGTCGGGCGGTTAACGTTCTGGTTCCAGCCCCAGATAGCCCCCGCGCCGCTTACCGATAGGACATGCGACCCTTTGCAGCCTGGGCACCAGAAGGCGACGGCGTTCTCTCCGAAGTCCGCCAGCACCGGCGACAATAGGCGCGTCATGCCTCGTTACTCGACAGCTTCAGGCCAGCAGTCGTCGCCATCTGCACCGGACCGCCGATAACCGGCACGCCTGCGGGCCAGCGTGATGCGGTGAGCCGGCCCTTTGCGATCCGCGTAACGGTGACGGCGTTGCTCTGATTGCCGCCAAGAACATGATAGGCGGTCGCATCCTCGCCGACATAGAAACCGACATGGCCGCCGCCTGCACGATCGAAGACGAGGACCGCGCCGGGGGCGAGGCGCTCAGGCCGCAGTCGGCTACCCCACGCCGCCCAACTCTTCGCGCGCGCCGCGATCTTGACCGGCTCTACACCGACGGCGACGAGGCATGCCGCGACGAAGCCGCCGCACCACGGCATCTCGTCATCTTTCCAGACCACGCCGTTCCATTTGCGCGCCGTGTTGAGAAACGCGATCAGGGCATTATTGTGCGTGCGTCCGACTATCTCGCGGGTGCCAAGAAGCGACCGGGCATGGCGAAGCCACGCCGGCGTTGATGCCGTCGTCATGATTATTTCCTTCGGTTTCAAGCGATCGGACAGGTTGGTTGTTATCGACGGGCCGGGTTTCTTACCCTTGCCCGGTCGGCCCGCCACTGACCCCTCCCGGTTGGGCGGGCCGTTACCTTGACATCGCGAGCGCAGTGCTGCGTTGGATCATACGCCAGACGCTACGGAAGAGCGGTTGGTCGGCCCGTCCTTGACTGATCCTTGGGGGCGGGCCGTTATTCCCTACTTATCGAGTTCGCGCAGGGTGGCGGTCATGTCCGCCGGTACTACCGGCTTGCCCGGCAGAGCGGCATCAAGCGCATCGATCGCGTTTTGACCGCGACGCTTGAAGAAGGTGATGATGCCGGTGCCGATAGCGCCCAGCGCGCCGCCGGTGCCGAGCGCGGCGAACAGGTCGACCTGATGCTCTGCGATCCAGACCGCGGTGACCAGCATCGCAATCCCGGTGGTAATCATATCGAGCAGCCAGCGCTTCGGGCCCGGCGTGTCGAGCGTGATGAACAGCCGGATCATGAGGCAGGCGAGGAGCCCGACGATCATCGACCCGGCCGGGAAACTGTACCCGAGGAATGACCAGATAACCGGTACCGATACGCCCGGTACCGCTGCGATAGCCCCCTCCCGCATTACCGCAGTCCGACGGCAGCGGTCGCCATCAACAGGCTCACGACGAGAATTGCGATAGGTCGGCGAAGCTGCGGCCATCGCGACCACATGTCGACGGGCAGCGGCGCCTTGCGCAGCTGGAACTCGAGCATGGGTTCGGCGAGGATATGCAGCGCTATCCAAAGGAAGCCGCAGCCGACCGAGACGGGATCGAGCCATCGCTTGAGCTCCGCGACCCGCTCAATGGTATGAGCGTCGCCCGAGCTCCACGACCATAGACTGATCGCTTCAGCGCCGCCCCGGCTAGCGACCGCGCACCCGGCAAGGAAAATAATGAACCGATAGATCGAGACGGGATCGGTCGGGTGATCGAACGCGCGCGCGGCCCAGATCCGCCGCGCCTGCTTGCCCGCCATCATCAACCCAAGGCACATGGCCGCAGTCATGACGAACAGGTTCCACGCCAGCAGACCTGGGTTGTTGGCGAGGGAGGGAGGTGCCAGCGCGGCCGTCGACCTCATCGCCTCGCCGATGTAATTGCTCGTGGCTGTCACACTCATGCGTCACCCCTTCCCGCGACCGGGGCGGCCGCGTTGCTCGCGTTCTTCATGGTAGGATCCTTCAGGGTTTGGGTGCGCAGCCCAGGAAAGCGCTCTCAACGTTGCGCCGGCAGTGGTCCGGTTCAGAGCCGAGCAGCACGAACAGTCGATCGATCACCACCTCGAGCACGAGGCCCCAGCGGTGACCCTTGATCGCAGCGCGGCCGACGCGGCTGGAGATCGTCTCATCAGCCGAAGGGGTTGGCCCGCCAACAGCCACGTAGATCGGCACGGCGATCAAGATGTAGACGATCTGGTCAACCGCAACGAGCAGCTGGCGCAGCCCGAGCCAGAAGCGCTCAGCCATTGAGGGTGGACCAGTCGACCCTGCCGGCAGCGACGATCGCGCCGAGGTTCGCAGCGCGACTGACCGCAGCCTTGGCACCCATGCGCAGCCCCTCGATCGTAGCGCCTGTTGCCACCCATGCGTCGGCAAGCTGGATGACCTCGGCCGCAAGGTCGGCGATCGTCATCCCGCGTGCGCCCGCCTCCGCAGTAAGGAAGGGCGTGGCGGTGGCATTGTCGAGGGACCATGCACGCGCTTCGGCTTCCTTGCGCTGGTACGTCATTGCCTGCCCGGCACCGGGCGTCAGGATGCTCTGCCGGATCAACTCAGCTTGGGCATCGATGCTGGCGGCCGCGGTATTGCGCAGCACGTCCAGATCGAGCGCTTCACCTTCGAGCGCGGCTGAGGGGACCAGCACAATCCCAAGGCCCTCGGGCAACACCTGTGCCGCTGCTGCGCCCGTGACGCCGCTCCCGCGCCACCGCTCGGCGCCAGACGCAAGGTCGTAAACGATCCAATATTCCATGACCTGCCCCTTCAGACGGCTGCGCGTTTCAGTTCGGTGATTTCCATCGTCGACCCTGCGAGCACGGTGAGAGCGCCGTCTGGCTCAAGGTTGCGGATCGAAAAGATGATGGTGTGATTGCCCGCCGCCAAGCCGGTGACAAAAGCAGGCAACGTGATTGGCATGGCGCCGGACGAGCGCTGAAGATCCAGCACGATATTGACTGTGCCAGTTTGGTAGAGGGCACCGTCGATCGTGATGTAGCCAGCGAACTGAAGATCGTCGGGGCTTTGCAGACTGGCATAGGCCAGGATGCGCAACGCGCTGTTTGCCTCGGCCTTGTTGAAGGTGGCCTGAAATATGGTTGTGCCGATCACGTAGCCACCTCCGCCACCACCACCGCTGCCCGTGCCACCGCCGCCAGTGCTCGGATCATCTTCGTATACCGGATACGGAATCGCCATGCCGCTTCCTCAACCATAGGGGATCGACATGCTGCCAGGCAGCGTGAGGAACATGGCCTGTTGAACCGATGAGGCACCCATCTTCGTCGAGGTGATCGTGCCATCCACGACGAGATTTCCGCCAATTCTACCGTCCCCAATCAGCTCCCACGCGCCGCCGAATTGATCCGACCAAAGGCTCAACCGAGCGACACCGTTACCGCCATCGGCAAGCAATCTGACATAGGCAGTCGCCTTGCCGGCGAGGTCGACTAGCGTGCCGGCCTGCTGCTGCACCGTTGCTACGGTGCCGTTGTAAGCGCTGCGCAAGTCCGTCACGCTCTGCGTCACGACGCCGATCTTGGGATCGACGATCGCCGTTGCCCGCTGGTCGATCCTTGCGGACAAGTCGGCACCGACTTGCGCTTCGAGGCTTGACACGCGCTGAGCAGCCGCGAACCGGCCATCGGTTACTGCCGTTTCGACCGTCGACAGGCGGCCGCGGGCATCGTTTAGCGATGCCGTGATTGTGTCGCTACGCTGCCCTAGCGCCGTATCCCGATCGACCGATGTACGCTCGACCCGGCCGATCTCGGCGCGCACGGCGCTGTCAGTGGTCGCCAGGCTGGCCGCGACGCCGTCGACCCGAATACCGAGGGCGCGATCACCCTCACTCATCGCGCTCACCGTTTGATCTACACGAGCGTTTGTCGTGCTGTCCCGACCAACATAGTCGGTAGTAACCGTGTCGATCCGCCGCCCAATTGCGCTGTCGGCATCGGCCAAAGTCGTGATGCTCGTCGCGACGCGAGCAGCCGTAGCGGTCTGCACCGCCCGCGAGCTACCCGACGACCAATCATTCCAACCGTTCTGTCCCTGACGAGCGCCACCAATATATGGTCGCCAGAACCAAGCGTAGCTGTCGCCCTGCCCCTCGTAGGTATCGTTCTTCCGCATCAGCAACCGGGCTGCAACTGCCCGTAGAGGCGCCTGGACAGCGATCACACCCGACCGCTTGAATAGGTTTGGATCGTTTGCAAGCTTCTCGGTAGAGCTATTACGGTTGCCGTTGACGAACTCAAAGATGACGCCGTCCGATCCGACCCAGCCGAGAAAGGCCTGGGTGTCGGCGCGGTGCGAGGCAAACATAGCAGAGAATTGGACGAACGATCCGCCGACGATCGCTACTGGATCGGATATCCAATCAGCGTAAGCGTCGGCACCGCCAGCTCGGCCCGTTTGATAGATCGAAAGTACGTTCTCGCCAACTGGATGGTACGAAGGGCCAGCGGCATTTATTCCGTAGCTTGGCCGCGGCATGCCCGAGTTTTCGCCCCATCCGTCGGTGGTAACGAAGTCGGTGTTATTGATCAGGTTTCCGCCGCCGGGGGCAAAGCTGCTCTGCACCTCTGAAATGCGCTGCCCGATTGCCTGGTCGGCATCGGCAAAAGCGCGCGCCGTATCGGTGATCCTGGTATTGGTGACGGTATTGGCAGACCGGTAGTCAGTGATGACCGTGTCAATGCGTTCACCAAGGGCCTTGTCCACCGCAGATAAGGCGGTGACTTGGGTGGTGATGCGCGTGTTGGTCGCGCTGTCGCGGCCCGTATAGTCCGTCACGACGAGGTCGATGCGCTGCCCAAGGGCGGTGTCGCGGGTCGACGAGGCCAGCTCAACCCGGCTGATCTCGGCGCGGGTGGCAGTCTCCTTTGTGATGACGTCCGTTACGATAGAGTCGACGCGCTTGCCGATCGCTTCGTCGGCTGCGGACAGGGCCGCGACCGAGTCCGTGATCCGCGTGCTGGTCGCCGAGTCTGCTGCCTTGAACTCTGTGGTGACGGTGTCGATTCGCTCGCCCAACGCTCTGTCGGCAGCGGACAGGGCGGTGATCGTGGTCGTGATCCGAGTGTTGGTGACGCTGTCTCGGCTGGTATAATCGGTGATGACGCTGTCGATGGTCCGCGCGATCGCGCGGACGTCATCGGTGCGGACCAGCCGCTCCGTCTCGATCAGCGCGCGGACCTCACCGTCGTTCTTTATCGTGACGACCGTGAGGCTGTCGATCTCGCGCTTGAGCAGCTCCTCCTTACCTTGCGCCCGGTTCGCCTCGGCGTTGAGGTCGGTCATCGCCGCATCGATGCGGGTATTTGCGCGGCTGGCCGCCAGGTCGGCCGCGACGCGCGCTGCTCCCAGTTTACTATCGGCACTGGCCAGTGACCCATCGAGAGCGATCCCGGCGGAGAGCAGCTTGGCATTCAAGTCGGCCAGCGCCACATCCGCCTTCGCCCCGGCCGTCTTGATCAGGGCATTGGCTGCCGCGACCGCGCTGTTGATCGCGGGGATCGTGATGTTCTCGAGGATATCCGATCGCTGCTTTACCGAGGTCGCGTCAGCAATGACCTGCTTCGCCGGCACGCCAGCGACGGCGCCCGTGTCCTTCGAAGTGTTGTCACCAGTCTTGTCGGCGCCATCGGTGGGCTTCGTTCCGTCCCGATCGGCGACGTGCTCCCACGGAATAGTCAGCGGCGCAGGCGTCGCTGCCTCGCTGAACCCTTCAATCGACAGCGACAGCGTGCTGACCGACTGGCCGATCTCCACGCTGAAGTCCTTGAAGAAGCCGTAAACGGTGAGGCTTTCGGTGGCGCGATCGGCCAGCCAGAGCGACGGTACCGCTCGCACCGCAGCAACCCGGCCGATGACCTGTTCGACAGCGTCGGTGCGGATCAGCGCCTTCGCCGCCATCCGCTTTGCCCAGGCGCGCGGCACGATTGCGATTTCGCCGAAGTCGTCTGTTTCGCGCTTGCTGTAGTCGGTGATGCTCGAGGTGGGCGATGATCCTGTACGGCCAAGTGGCCGCAGAGTGCCGACCATGAACGTTCCGACGGAAACCGTGCCGTCGCCGACGCGCGTGTCCGGCCATGCCGTCGTGTCACGCACGGTTCCCGAATCGTCCCAGCTGGGCGATTCTCCCGAGGCGGTACCGGCAACGGTGTCGCGGAATGTGCCCGAATCACCAAAGGCAGCGGCATCATCCAGCAGCACGCGTTGCGCGCTGTTGCCGACGGCCGTCAACGTGACGGTCAAACTTGCGCCCGTAGACGTGACCAGATCCAAGAACAGTGCGGAGGTGGCGCCGCCCGTCACGGCGACGGTGCGATCATAGCCCGGTGCCTGGACGCGGACCCTGGCGGCGTTGGTGTCGAGTATCGCCAGGCCGGACACCGCCGACCCCGGGCGCAGCGCGACCGTGATGACGTTGTCGTCAGTGGTAGTAGACCCAATCGCCTGGTCGAACATCGCCCAGCGGTTGGTTGGACCGACATCGAGCCACGCGCCCACGGTAGCGGCGGGATCGTAGCCGATGTTGCTGGCGATGATGCTCTCGTAGACACGGTGCGTCCCGCGACGGACAACACGCGTGCCGGCAGGGTAGCCACCCGCCGATGACCATTCGATCGCGTCATCCTCGGCGACGCTGCTCGAGATCAGAACGGCGTCGGTGATCGCGATCGGCTGCAATACCTGCAGTGTCGACGGTTTGCCGCCCGGCGCCGGATCAGTACCGTCGTCGGTGAACTCGGCTTCGCCCGTCAGACCCTCGATCGTCAGCGTGCAATAGCTGATCAGTGACGTCGGATGGTCGACCTCGAAGTTCTTGTAGAACCCGCGGACCGTAAGGTTACCATAGGGGTCATCGCCGATCCACGTAGCCGATGTAGCGCGGAGATCGGCAAGCTGCCGCTGTAGCGCGTCTACGCCGGCAGACGGCACCGCCAGTCGGACCGACATCTGCCGGGCGAAGCTCCGCTTGACGACGGTGGTCACGCCGAACTCGTCGGTGGTCCGGCGACTATAGTCAGTGATGCCGATCGTCGGGGACGATTCAATCGTCCCCAATTCGATCGATCCGGTATCAGTGACGACCCTCATGCCGCGTTGCCGATGCTGATTGCCTGTCCGCTATGGTCGGCGGTGATGGCATCGAGGATGCGGGCAGTTGCCTTCGCGCTGCTGGCGATCGCGGCCTGCCCGGAATTGTTATCCTCCCGGAGCTTCACCACCTCGTCCCGCAGTGAACGCAGCTCGGTGGCCATATCGTTCTCCTGCGAGACGGGAATGACCGCGGGTTGCACCGCCGCGACGAGGGTCAAGGTTGCTGCGTCGTTCGCCACCTTGGTGGTCGGCGTCGCTCCGGAACCCTGCGCCGTAGTGGTGGACAGCGGATTGCCACTCGCGATGGCGGCAATCGCCGCGTTGGTCCCTGCGAGGCTGGCTGCGGTCTGGGCCTGCACCCGATCCAGTTCCTGCCGACTGGTGGCATTGTCGCCAGCGATCTTCAACAGCGCCTGGCTCAGGGCGGGCAGCGACTTTGCGGCATCCATGTCGCCGCCGCGCGCAGCGTTCGTCGCTGCGTTGAACTGACCCATGGCTGCCGCAAAGCCCGTCTCGCCCGCGGCGTTCGACAGACCGCGGATGCGCTTGATCTCCTCCTCGATGCTGTTGCCGACGCTCGACCATGCATCGCTCAGCTGCTTCGCCGCAGATGCCGCCGTCTGCGCATCCTGGATCGCCCAAACCTGCTGTTGCAGAGCGCGATTGCTGACATCCACCTTGGCGAGATCCAGAGCCCGGATCGCAGCCGTATCGCCGTTGAGCTCCAATATCTTGCGTTCCAGATCCTGCCGCTCGGCAAGAATATCCGCCGAGCTTTTGGCGCCGTCCATTGCAGTCTTCAGATCCGCGAACGCCGGCGCCAGCTGCAGCAGCGTGGCATAGGTCGACTGGCCGGCAGCCGTAGTCAGATCCTGCGCATCGACCAGCTGGCGGAACCCTGCCAGTGTCTCGGGCATGGCCGCGCCAAGGCTTCCGAACACCTTGGCGAACTGGGCGGTCTTCGCAGCCGCCTGCTCTTCCTTGGTGTAGAAGGCTTGGAAATAGGCATCGGCCGCAGTGTTGAAGTCACCAACGCTGTCGAACTGGTCAGCCAGGCCGAGCTTCGCATCGAGACCAAGTCCGCGCGCGGCGCCTCCCAGCATGTCGAGGGAGGCGCTAACCGACTCGACGGTCGACGCGACGCGGACCAACGTCTCGAACGCACCTTCGCCGACCTTCTGGAATCGCTCGAAGCCGGGGAATGCAGCAATAGCCATCTTGTCCGCGGCAGCGCCGAACACGGCCGACAGCTTCTCCTGGATCTGCTCGCCCGTCAGGCCCTGCAGGTCGATCTTGCCGATGTCGACGACGAAGCCGCTCAGCCGGCGCTGGATTTCGGTCGTGGACTCACCAAGCGGCCCGGCCGCCGCCGCGATCGCGCTGTTGAAGTTACGCAGGATCAGCGTGAACTGGTTCTCGAGACCGGCATCTGCACCCGTGTACTGGGTCGAGTATTTGGTGCTGGTCGTGATGCCAAACAGCTTCTTCTTCTTCTGGACGTCCGAGTAATAGGACGCGTCGAAGCCGCCGTTGAGGATCGAGTCGAGGGTCTGCGGCCCGCTGGACAGGCCACTGCCGACGACCGTCGTCTTCGTCCCGAACAAGGATGCCAAGGCACCGCCGAACACGGGAACGATCGCCTTCAGCACGGAGCCAACGGCATTCGTCTTGAAGCCGGCATCGACACCGCCCGATGCGTTCACGTCGCCCGCCCGAACGACGAGCGCAGCAACCCCACCGATCTGGTTGTCGATCGACCGGAGCAGGCCAGCCATCTCGCGCGATGACGACAGCATAAGCGTGTCGACTTCCTTCAGGCCGTCGATCGCACGCCGGATGCTCTCGGACTTGGCCTCGTTGTCGCCTAGCACCGTGCCCGTGCCGTCGTTCGCCTTCGGCAGCGTGTTCTTGCCACCACCGAAGCCGCCCGCGACCATAACGCCCGCCCCGATCAGGGCCGCAGCTGTGGCAGCCATTGCGGCGATGTTCGCCGGGAAGGGAAGCTTTGACTGGTTGGCAACGCCCTCGGCACCAGCCGCTGCCGCGCGCGCGCCGCTGTTCGTGATCGATGTAATCGTCTCGATAGCATCCTGGGCGATCGAGCGGATCGACATGGCGAACTCGACCGCACGGAATACCTTTTCAGCGGCCGCCATGGCCTTGTAGCCATCCGACCCCTGCTTGAAGAAGCCCTTCGCCGCATGAGTCATGTCGCCATACAGCCCGACCTGTGCCGTCGCGTTCTTCGCGGCGAACAGGCCGTTCTCACGCTTGATCGCGGCATCGCGCTGCTCGACGTTCGTCATCTGCTTCAGCTTGCCCAGCTGCTGCTCGTGCGCCGCCCCGAGCCGTTCCTGTTGCGCTGCGAACGATGCGTAGATCGAAACGGTATCGCCGAGCGCGCGGCCGACCTCGCCGAACGCATCGGCCATCCCGCGCGCAGCGTTCGAAACGTTGGTCGCGATTTCGTCGAGTAATTCACCCTGATAGGTCAGGCTGCCGTTCAGCGCGTCGGTTGACAGCTTCACCTGGTACTGACCCGAGGCGATGTCTGCCTGCTGGTCGATCCATTGCTTTGCCTTGGCCCCGCTCCATCCCTTCGCTTCCGCGTCCTGCATCGCTTTCAGGACCGCGAAAGCATGGACACGCGCAGCCTCATTCGCGCCGATCAGACGGGTTTCTTCTGCCAGCATCGTCAACTGCCGCTCGCCGTCGACCAGTGCGACTCCCATCGCGCCGGCGCGCTGCTTATCAGTGAGGGCCTGCCGGGCAGCCGTCTGCTTGTCGATCGCAGCCGACGCCTTGTTCGCTGCATCGGTGAACATTTCCTGTCCGGCAACATCACCCTTGGCGCCGGCTCCCGAGGCCTTTCGCAAGGCCGCCTCTCTCGCTTCTGCGAGCGGTAGCTGAGCCAGTCGATCCCGCAGCAACTCACCAGCAAGGGCCGCAGGTACGTTGCCGGCTGCGACCGCGGCATTGACTTCATCCTGGAGACGAGCCTCGTCTTCCATAGTCTTTGCGCTCTGCGCGCCGGCTTTGATGCGCTCCGCGATAGCCAGGCGGATCTGCCGACTTACGGCCGCCTCGATGTCGCCGCGCTTCTTGATTGCGTCGCTCTCCGCCTTGACGCGAGCCTCGGCGATCAGGGCAGCGCCGCCGGCCTCGCCGTAGGCGTCCACCAGCTTGTAGACGTTGGTGATCTGCGCTTCGATCGCCTTGGCCTGGTTCGCCAGCTGCTCAGCATGGTGATCGGTTTTTGGCTTGGTGTAGCGATTAGCGACCTTGTTGTAGGTGTCCTGCGCCTGGGTCTGCCGTTCCTGCTGCGTCAGCACCTGCGTGCCGAGCCGTAAATTGGTGATCTGCTGCTGCGCCGCCGCCTTCTCTTGCTTCGTGCGAGCTGCAGAAAGACGAGTTTGTGCCTGGGCGACGAGATGCGACCGCTCCTGCGTGGTAATCCAATCGCCCGACGCGGTACGGTTGGCCTTGATTGTGTCCGTCACCGCCGAATAGTCATGACGAAGTGCGCGCACCTGTGTCGCCGTCAGGCCGGTCGTATCAGCCAAGCCCTTCTGCAACACGCGTTGCTGTGCGAGCAGCTCGTTGTACTGCTTCATGCCGGTCGTGTTCAAAGACTGCGAAGCGTTCAGCGCCGCGACCTGGTCCTGGTTGCGGCCGGCGTTGGCGTTGGGCCCCAACGGGGTCTTGTTGCCGGTGCCAAACAGATCAACGGCCCAGCCGCCGACCTGCTGCTTGAGCCAGGCGTCGTAGGACGCACCGGCCGAACGGATCTTCTGATCGAGCCGCCCGAACATCGTCGACACGCCAGCAACAACGTTCCCCAGCAGGTCCATGACATGAGCAAGGCCGGTGACCTGGTGCGCGTTGGCCGCAATATCGCCACTCAAGATGCGGGTCAGCTCGGCGGTTGCCTGTTCCTGATCACCCTGGGCCGCCAGTTGCCGGATGTGCTCGTATTGCGCGCCGGTGAGCAAACCGAGCGACTGCGTGAACGTATCGGCGGCCTTCGCCGGGTCGCTCATCGCCGCCGCAAGCGCCGCCTGCGCAGCCGGGGCATCTTGCCCGGTCAGCTTCGCATATTTGTCGACCATACCCGCAAGCGAGGTCAGGGTTTGCTCACCTTGGATGCCGGCCGCAGCGAACGCAGCGACGCTATCGCGCGTGGCGCTGATCGACCGCTCGCCGGCGGAGGAGGAGGCCTCTGCGATCGCCTCGAGCTGCTCCGCGGTTTGACCCGAGGTGCGCCCGAGGCCGGAGGCGGTCGTTTCGAACCGGTCGATCGCGCTGCCATAGCTACCAAGCGCTCGCACCGTCGCGACCACCGCAACGGCAGTGGCAGCGAGCAAAAGATTGACCGGGTTGATGAGAGGCGCGAGCCGCGCAAATCCGCTGACCGCGTAGGTGCTGACGTCCTTGCCCATCTGAGCCAAGGCGGCGCCGGCGCCGACGCCGCGCGCCTTCGCCTGCTCCAGCACGTCGTAGATTTGCGGCCCCTGCTGGACGAGAATCATCAGCGGGTTCATGCCCATCGCCGCAGTGACGCCGATGTCCTGAAATTGCCGTGAAAGGTTGAGCGTCTCAGCCGCGGTGAAGCGCTGGACCTCTCCCAATTCGCGGGTAACGCCTGTCAGCTGGCGTTGCGGGCCATAGACCTTCCCCGCCGCAGCAGCGACGCGGGCCTGTTCTTGCTCGAACGCCTCAGCACCGATGCGGCCACGGTCAAATGCCATCCGGGCTTCGTCGAGTTCGGTTTTGAGCCTGCCAATTGCTACAGCGGCAGGATCGACCCGAGCTTGTACGCGCGCCACGGCAGCTTCGAAGGTCGCAGCCTCACGGTCGGCCACAGCCATCGCAGCCGCGCCCTCACGGACCTTCGCGTCAAACATTTCATGAGCGCGCGCCGCTGACCGGATTTCCTGCGCTTGGCGCTCCGCTGCCGCAGCTATCCGCGTAGCCGCGGCTTCCTCGGCTTCGGCAACCGCCGTGGCTGCAAACTCGCGCTGCCGCGCCGCCGCTAGAAGGCGGTCGGCGACGTCTGTATTGCCTTGGTTCGACGCGGCCAGCGCGATAGCCTCGACCTTCGCAGCCCGCATCTGATCCTTGGTCTGACCAAGCGCCATCGCCTCACGCTCGAGTGTCCGGATCAGCGCCTCACCGGCGGTCTCGGTCTTTTTCTTCTCGTTGGCGAGAGCGCGTGCTTCGCGCGTTGCGGCCGATCCGGTCGTGCTGAGCGATGCTGCCAAACCACTGACGCCGGATGCTACCGACTCGGCCGTCTCTCTGACCGACGTCAGCTGATGCTTTGCGACATTACCAAACGCAGCGACTTCCCGGGTCGGGCCGCTGAGGTTCATCATGCCGCCAGTGGCGACCTCGACCTTTCGCATCTCTTCGAGCACTTTGACGGTGCCAGAATCAAAGAACTGATAAAACCGCTGCAGCTCGCTGAAAGCACCTTGCGTGTCGATCGCAAAGCCGGCGGAGAGCATGGTATCGTCGTCGTCGTCTCTCATACCAAGCCCTCCCCCTTGAAAAAGGGACGCCCCAAAGGGCTATCCCAGTACGTCGTTGAGCACCGCGATTTCGGCAGCCTTCTCGGCTTCGGTTACCGCGCCGCGCCAGGGCGGCGGGCAGGCCTCGTCTTCGCTGATCCGCGACTGCTGGACATATGCCTGCGACAGCGCCCGAATGAGCCGGGCTTCCCATGACGACAGCTTGATCGAGGTGTTTGCCTGCCAAGCGGCGATCTCAGCCCATGGGAGCACGGTCGCCGACATGCCGTTCGAGCCGGTCACCCCGGTCTCGATCCACCATTGAATGATGTGGGGCAGCGGCACGGGCGGCATTTGAACCGGCACCCGGTCTTTCTTCAGCTGATCGAGCCGGGATGGTGCGGTTGCGGCATTAAAGTTCTTAGCACGCGGAGATTCAGCCGGCGGGCGCGGCGTGGCATTGAGCCACGCCATGCGCTGCGCATAAAGGATCAGGGCGCGGCTGGTGCGCCCTTGGAGTTTCCCCAGTCGGCCAGATGCTTCGACACCTGGTTGGCGATGAAGCCGAGCTTACGGTTACCGTAAGCGATATGGCGTTGCAATTGGCCGATGACGTTAGAGACGCGGCGATGATGTTGGTCGCCGCCGCCGGCGACGCGAGGACGACCGCGTTCGGCACCGAAGGGGCGCAGGAGTTGCTTTCTTTCGCCAACAGCTACTGCACCGTCGTCACTGCCAACGATGAGTTACGCCGGGCACAGAGGAATGGCCAATGACGGATTTGCTTAACGACAGGCTATTGAAGCTGGCGCAGGTGATCGAGATCACTGGCCTCAGCAAGGCGATGGTCTATCGGCTCGTGAGCCAAGCGAAATTTCCAAAGCCATGCAAGCCCGGCGGCATCGCGACGCGTTGGGTCGAGAGCGAGGTCCGAGCGTGGCGAGTCTCAGTTGAAGATGCGCGGTCGTTGTAGGCCGCTCATTCTGGGCTCAGCAGACTCACCTAAGACTTAACCGTGCTACGAGACATCCTTATCACGCGGCAAGCAAGATCTCCCTTTCTAATGCTTCACCGATCCAGCGTTTAGACTTTTTAGGCGGTCCCTGCAGTACACCATATGTTCGAGCAATTTCGTCCCGAATAATTCCATACCTTTCTGGCAAATTCCTCGTTAGCGCCGAGTACACGGTTGCCGCTCTAGATTGTCTAGTCATTGCAGCAATTTGGAAATCAACGATATTACCGATATCCCGATCTGGCACCCTCTCAATTCGCGGGGCTTTCCGCGCACGTCCCAGCCTAGCGACTAAGGCGGCAAGCGAGTTCGCGAACATTCTCCGCTCCGTCGCAAAAGGACAATGCTCAATTGCCCACGACAAGCGGCTTTGGGCACCAGAAACATCTCCGCTTCGCTCTATCGCACTCGCCACTAACAGAAACGACCTCCACTGGTCAGGTGTGGCTGGATCGTCGTTTCCAATAAAGTTTATGACTGCTGAGTTTTCACCTTCTAGAAGCAGTATTGCGGACAGCCCATTCCTGGATTTGATATCAGATGGGTCGACTTCTACTAAGTCTTCGTATATCCTGCGCGCGTCAGGCAAGTTGTCAAGCAAACGCAGCAAATCCGCGCGGACTCTTTGCAGCCGGCGATTGTGCGGAAATCGGAGGATCGCCGCATCTATCGTTTGCAAGGATTTTTCAAAGCGCCCTTCTCGACGGTACGCCGATGCTTGCGATGCTTGCAAGCGGGCATCTTTTGGAAAGCGCAATATCGCATTCCTAAAAAGCTGCCGAGCCTGACCATGTCTGCCCATCTCGCTAACCGTCGTCGCGTGCTTGGCAGCCGCTTGAGAGCTTCCGGGGAATCTCTCCGCGGTCCGCCGCGCATATACTGATGCGGTCGACCTTTCACCTAGAGCACGGAGCGTGTCGATAAGCCCAATGTGGGCTTGAATATCGCGAGGAAATTCGGATGCAATATCTGAATATCGCCGGCGTGCTTCTGATAGGTGGCCCGTTGCCCGACAGATTTCAGCCAGCCCGTTGGCACCTGAGACCAAACCTTTTTTCAAAGTACAGGCTATTTCGTACTGTTCCCAAGCGAGTGTAAACTGACCTTTCCGCAAAAATGCCGAAGCCAACGACAACCTAACTAAACTTTCTGCGGGGTACTCGTCTACGGTCGCCTGCAACTGCTCCAGGCCAGCTTGTGAATCACCCAAGTCGACTTTGGCCTGAGCTATTCCAACAAGAGAAAAGACCCGCTCATCCCCGCCTGAAGACTGACCTGCAGCCTCCTGAAACAGTCGAAGCTCTTCAGCATACAGACCAAGCTTACGCATAGCTCGCGCGCGCGCATTTAAAGCGTAGACGGGTTGACCTAGTTCAGCGGCTCGCTCGTATTCAGATAATCCATCGTCAATTCTATCTGCTTGGATCAATGCATCGGCATAGTGGGTCCGCGCTCGTCCATCACTGGGGCTGTGTTCGACAGCAAGGAAGGCCCATTCAAGCTCTAACTCGAACGCCTCCATTTCGCGGGCTCGCTGGCTCAACCGGGTAAAAGACTTTGCTAAATAGCTTGCGCCGCCGTCGGCAAGCTGCCTTGTAGCCAACTCGCGAGCGAATTTACGAGCATTGTCGTAGTCTCCATCGGCGACCCGCCCTAATATCGCACTCTGCTGCTCGAGAGCATTCTGCAATCGTTCGCGAGCGCCAGCTCCTCCGCCGAAGTCAGCAACGTCGCTCTCTAATTCGTCATCGTACTCTATTGGCTGCAGTAAGATATGCTCGATTCGTTCGAAAGCAGCAGTCCAAGCCTTCACAATCTGCCGAGTTTCTTGAAGCCCCGACAACGAACGATACAACGAAAATAACGTTACGTCGTTTATTGCGCCAGCGTGGCTAGCGCATACAAGCGTGCGAAACGCTCCAACAGAAACTGCTTGCTCGCGAAATTCAGCTTTCTGCTTGGCACCACCAAATATTGAATCATCTAGCGACTCGAAGCTTCTGCTCACAGTAGCTATCGTATTCTGATATTTTATCACAGATCCGACAAAGGCGTCCAGCAATGGGAGCCCCTTAGCCAGTATGGATGCGCGGGTTACGTCTGCGTCGTCGGGGAGAGTATGCTGATAAAATTGGTTTTCAAGATGCTGCGACACGTGAGGCCTAGCCATAAGACCTTCCAACAAATTGGCGACCTCTGGAAGACCCTCGGCACTTTCTTGCGGATCTAGTATGATGATCGTTAGACGCAGCGCTCGGTCTTTTGCCCACTCTATTTCAAGCCGACTCTCTACCTCGCGTAGCGTTTTGACCTCGACTTTTACGACGTCAGGCGTTTCGCCCAGTACCCGCGCAACGTCAGCCAACGCCATCAGCGTGCTCCCTGGCCGCCCCCGCCGTGTCACAAGCCAGCCATCAGCCTGTTTGACGGCAAATGCTGCCGCTCGCCCGGATATGCGCGCCATCACTGGCGCAATTCCTCAAAGGAGATTTCAAAATGCGACAGTCGCGCTTTCATTCGATCCCACAGGATCTTTTCGACCACGTCATCAACTACATCTGCCTTCACATGCTGGAATGCTTGCGGATGTAAGTCTCCGTATATATGCACCTCTATAAAGTCAGTATATCCCGAACTAGCTTCAGTTTTCTCGATTAGAATGTCCGCAAACTCGGAATCTTGCGTGGCCTCTTCAATTTTGCTATGAAGTTTCGTCATTGCAAGCTTCGTGCGCGCCGGCCAGGTCGCCCTATAACCATAAGGAACCGGCTTGCCTCTCCCCGCTGGATGCTCCTCATTGAACTTAACTGGATTTTCCCAGAACACACTTGCACGAGCCGCGATAAAGTCTTCTCTGAGAGTTATCGCAAACTCTCCGTAGTGAGGAACACCGTTACCATCCAGCGACAAAGCCGCGAAATGTAGTTTGTCGTAAAACAGGGGGCTTATGCGGCTGTCATTCGCATCTCGGTCTGGATCAAATTCGTTGTTCTGAGGCACTCTTAGGCCGGCGCGAACTGCGGGATGAAAGGCCTGCATCAGCTTACCCTCGCCAACCAGCAAATTCTCTAGGTCAGCCCGTGACCTATTAATCACGGCTTTCGACTGTCCAACTGCCACTCCGAACGCATCAAGTCGGCCCAAGGTCCCACGGGCCGCGGCAGATATTCGCGCGTCGGCATAGCGTTGCTCGAGCGCCTTTACTTCCTCCGGCCGGGCAGCATACCGAACGTTAGGGAATCCGACCGGGTCACTGCAGACAATGCAAAGAATGGCATTTGCTGGAACGTCATGCCCCCGTGGACACTTTGGTAGGGCAGGAATCGCAGCAGCGGTGGTGGCCATCGGTTTATGCGTGATCTCGCCAACGGGAACTAGTGAACAGCGTTACAGAGAGGCTGTATACCGTCAATCGATTAATAAAAGCAGCATGTCGGTCTATGCGTTAGGGTAACTGCTGTTAGCCGATGCCTCGGCGCGACCTGGTCCTGATGCGGCATAGCGCATCGGTTGGCCGAGATGATAGTCGGGAGGAGGAAAGCCCTCTAAGAGCACATCTGCCCACTCCCGCGCGATCTCACGCCGCCGGGGCATATAAGCTGCCCTGTTGTACGCACCCTCGACCCTGTTGCTTGGTGCATGCGCGAGCATCAGGTCGACAACGGCCCGATCGTCCCCCCGGCCCTGCTCCTTCAGCCGCTCGTTCACAATCGTGCTAAACGCAGCGCGGAAGCCATGCGGAACGTGGCGCTGGTAGTAGCCGGCGCGAATCAGCAACTGGCGTAGCGTGTTCTCCGACATCGGCTTGTGCAGATGCCGTTCGCTGGGGAACACGAGAACGAGATCGCCCGTGAGCGGCTTTAATACTCGGAGGATAGCCACTGCCTGCGGTGCAAGCGGCACGAGGTGGTCGCCATCGACCTCGTGCTTTCGACCTTCGTCGCCCTTCATGCGCGCCGCCGGAATGCGCCAGATCGGCGCGTCACCGTCGAGGCCTTCGAACTCCGCCCACCGCGCGCCGCCCAGCTCGCCGGGCCGGACAGCGGTCAGCGCGAGCAGGCGCAGCGCCAGCTTGGTCGTCGCACGGCAGCGCTCGCCCTCGCATCTCGCCAGCATCGCGCGCGTCGCTTCGATTCGCCCAGGCTGATCGCGGATCCCGTCGATGATGGACGGTTGCGGCTTCACGCGTGGCTTGGCGCTCAACACCTTGCCCAGAGACGCCGCAGGGTCGTTCTCAGCGATACCGGCCGCTATGGCGTAGGAGAAGATCCCCGACAGCCGCTGACGCAGCCTGTGGGCTGTCTCTACTGCCCCGCGGGCCTCAACCGCGTTAAGGATCGATAGGAGGCGCGGTGCCTTGATCGAGGTGATCGGCAGATCGCCGATCTCGGGAAAGACGTTTTCAACGAGGCTCGCCCAGACCTTGTCGGCGTGCTTGGCGACCCACGTCTTCTTCTTCAGCGCGAACCACCGCTCGCTGACCAGGCGCAGCGTGTTCGCATTTGCCTCCGATCGCTCACCGTGCGCAGCCTTCTTCTCGATTGCCGGATCATTGCCGGCCGCCAACTGCGCCTTGGCATCGTCGCGACGCTTCCGCGCCTCGATAAGCGTGACGGCCGGATATGACCCGAAGCTCAGCGTCTTCTGCGCGAGCTTCGTCGGATCCTTGGCGCTGCGACCATAGCTGTAGTTCATCCGCCAGTGCCGGCCGCCGGACGGGCTGACCTGAAGGTAGAGGCTGCCGGCGTCGCTGACCCGGTAGGACGTCGCCTTGCCCTTCAGGGCTTTGATTTTTGCATCACTCAGCATGGCATTGCTCCGATACCATGTGCGCCGAGGGCCGATGCCATGGATTGTGCCATGTCGCATGGTAGACGCGGGGATACCGCCATGGACAAGACTGGCCCCTAGAAAGGGCGGAAATGGCTGATTTGCAAGGGTAGGTAGACCGCTGTGTACCGCTGTCTACGCAAGAATGGTAGCGAAGGAGGGACTTGAACCCCCGACCCCAGGATTATGATTCCCGTGCTCTAACCAACTGAGCTACTTCGCCGTACCGTCTGCGGGGAAGCATTCTTCCCTGCGAGGCGCGGCCTATAGGAAGCGGATTCGAGGCGGTCAAGCAAACATGTGACGCGAAATCGCTTCCCAGGGCCCGCCGCGATACCACCAGGCGCCGAGCCCGGCGATTTCGACGTCCCGCGCCACGAAGTCGCGCTGCAGATTGCCGAGCAGCAGCTTGGCGACCGACGGGTTGACCTTGTTCTGGATCGTGACGTGCGGACGCCAGCCGCCCGCGTCCTGTGGCGTCAGCATCCCCGTGAACGCATCCGCCAGCCGCGCGCGGATCCCGACCAGCTCGGGCGATTCGATCCGGTAGGCGACCCCGCGCCCCAGCGACATCAGCCCGCCGATCCGCGCCCGCGGCGCCGGCAGCCCGCGCGTCTCCTGGTTCAGCCGGTGCTTCAGCTCGTCGAGCCCGGAGGGCGGCAGGTGGTGGAACAGCGTCAGGTGCGAATCGAGCTGGTTGCGCTCGGGCGGGAAATGCTCGCGCCGCATCGCGTCGAAGAACGCGGTGTCCTGGCGGCCGAACAGCGCGGTGACGATGATCGGGGCGACTTCGGTCACTTGCGTGGTAATTCCCATTATACTCAATCCCTCCCCGGCGGAGGCCGGGGTCCAGTTGGGAAACGTTGCTGACGCAGGCCGCGCTCCGTCACTGCGACCTTTCCACCTGGACCCCGGCCTCCGCCGGGGAGGTGCACGTGTTCGGCAGCGAGCGGTGGCGTTACAACGATCCGATCAAATCTCGATCTGGCTGCCGAGCTCGACGACGCGGTTGGTCGGCAGGCGGAAGAATTCCATCGCGCTTTCGGCGTTGCGCAGCATCCATGCGAACAGCTTTTCGCGCCAGAGCATCATCCCCGGCTTGTCCGAGGCGAGCAGCGTCTGGCGAGAGAGGAAGAAGCTGGTGTCCATCATCTTGAAGTCCGCGCCGCAGCTGTGCACCTGGCGCAGCGCGGCGGGGACGTCGGCATCCTCCATGAAGCCGTAGCGCAGGATCAGGCGGTGGAAGCCGTCGCCGAGCTCGTCGCGCACCGCACGGTCGTGCGCGGGCCAATAGGGCTGGCCGACGATCTTGACGGTCAGCAGGATCACGCGCTCGTGCAGCACCTTGTTGTGCTTGAGGTTGTGGAGCAGCGCATGCGGCACGCCGTCGGAAGTCGAGGTCATGAACACCGCGGTCCCCGGCACGCGCGACGCGGAGTTCGCCGCCGAGCCGATGAACACCTTGATCGGCATCGCCGCCTCGCGCATCCGGTCGATCATCAGCTGGCGCCCCTTCGACCAGGTCGTCAGGAAGGTGAAGATGATGAGGCCGATCAGCAGCGGGAACCAGCCGCCATCGGGCACCTTGGTCAGGTTCGCGGCCAGATAGGCGCCGTCGACCAGGAAGAAGATCGCGAGCAACGGGATCGCCGCGATCTTCGGCCAGTTCCACAGGCGGAACAGCACGACACCGAGCAGGCAGGTGTCGATGAGCATCGCCCCCGTCACCGCGATGCCGTAAGCGCTGGTCAGGTTCGACGAGGTGCGGAAGAACAGCACCAGCAGGATCACCATCACCATCAGCGCACCGTTGACCAGCGGGATGTAGATCTGGCCCGCGGTCGCGGCACTGGTATGCTCGATCCGCAGCCGCGGGATGAAGCCGAGCTGGATCGCCTGCTGCGTGACCGAGAACGCGCCCGAGATCACCGCCTGCGACGCGATCACCGCGGCCATCGTCGCGAGCAGGACGAGCGGCAGCTGGAGGCTTTCGGGGGCGAGATTGTAGAACGGGCTGACGAGCGCGGCCTCGCCATCGCGGAACAGCAGCGCGCCCTGCCCCATGTAATTGAGGATGAGCGCGGGCAGCACGAAGAACAGCCAGGAGATGCCGATCGGCCGGCGACCGAAATGCCCCATGTCCGCATAGAGCGCCTCCGCGCCGGTTACCGCGAGCACCACCGAGCCGAGCGCGAGGAAGGCGCGGGTCGGGTCGATCAGGAAGAACTCGACCGCGTAATGCGGCGAGAAGGCCCAGAGCACGCCCGGCGTCTGGATGATGCTGAGGATGCCGAGCACCGCGATCACACTGAAATACACCAGCATGATCGGCCCGAACACCATGCCGATTCGCGCCGTGCCGCTCTTCTGGACCCAGAACAGCGCGATCAGGATCGCGATCACGATCGGCAGGACGAGCCCGGCGAAGCTCGGCGCAGCGACCGCGAGCCCCTCGACCGCGGACAGCACCGACACCGCGGGCGTGATCATGCTGTCACCGTAGAACAGCGCGGTCGCGAAGACGCCGAGCAGGATGATCCCCTTGCTCCAGCGCCGCGTCTTGGTCTTGCCCGAGACGAGCGCGAGCAGGGCGAGACTGCCGCCCTCGCCCTTGTTGTCCGCGCGCATGATGATGATGACGTATTTCACCGTCACGACGATCATCATCGACCAGAACATCAGGCTGATGACGCCCATGATGTGTGCCGAATCGAGCGCGAGCTTGTGGTGCCCGGCGAACGTCTCGCGGAACGCGTAGAGCGGGCTCGTGCCGATATCGCCGAAGACGATGCCGATCGCGCCAAAGGCGAGTTTCAGCATGCCGTCCGCATGATGGTGGCCGGTATCCGGATCGAGACCGGCGGGGGGCACGGTCGACGCCGCGGCTGTGGGATCGACGCTCACTGGACGGTGAATCGACCCGGAAGTGCAGCAATCATCATCGAAATTCCGATTTCACCCTGTGCCCCAAGCTGGCGCATTTAGCATGGGGGTTGGAGAGCGGCAACGGGACCGCTGGCAACGTGGATTAACCGGGGCTGATCACACCGCTTCGCCTGTTGGAAGTAGGGAGCTATCAGTAACGGGCGTCGCCGTGCGTGGCCAACGTGCGAAGGAAAACGTCAGCGCGTGACGACTTCGCGAATCACGAAATGCGAGGCCAGCCGCGTGACGCCCGGCAGTTGCGACAGCGTCTCGCGGTGGATGCGTTCGAACGTTTCGCCGCGGCGGAGCTCGACGTGGAGCATGTAATCCGCCTCGCCGCTCATCAGGAAGCATTGCACGACCTGCGGACAGTTCACGATCTCCGCCTCGAACGCCGCCATCGTCTCCTTGCGCTGGTCGCGCAGCGTGACGTTGACCAGGACGATGCTCGGATCGCCGCGCGCCGCGCGCGACAGGATCGCGCGATAGCCGGTGATCGCGCCGCTCTCACGCAGCTGCGCGACGCGGCGATGCGCCGCGCTCGGCGACAGGCCGACCGCCTCGCCCAGCTCGGCGCTGGTCAGGTCGGAATTGGCCGCCAGCAGGTCCAGGATCCTGCGCTCGATCGCGATACTCACAATTTTCCTGCTTCATCGTGTCTGAGTGCAATATTCTCCCATATCTGATAGGGCAGCGGGACGGCTTTGCGAACCCTTCCCGGTCGATGCGCGCTACACTGCGGTCAAAGATAATGGAGTGGAAATGATGCGCGTCGGTGTTCCCAAAGAAATCAAGAATCACGAATATCGCGTCGGTCTGACCCCGCCGTCGGTCGCCGAGCTGGTCGCCGCGGGCCATGAGGTCGTCGTCGAGACCCAGGCCGGGTCGGGCATCGACTTCGAGGACCAGGACTATGTCGACGCGGGCGCGACGATCCTGCCGACCGCCGCCGCGGTGTTCGCCGCCGCCGACATGATCGTGAAGGTCAAGGAGCCGCAGCCGGTCGAGATCGCGATGCTCGAACCGCGCCACCTGCTCTTCACCTATCTTCACCTCGCCGCCGACAAGCCGCAGGCCGAAGGGCTGATGAAGTCGGGCGCGACCTGCATCGCGTACGAGACCGTCACCGACCATCGCCGCGGCCTGCCGCTGCTGAAGCCGATGTCCGAGGTCGCGGGCCGCATGTCGGTGCAGGTCGGCGCGCATTATCTCGAAAAGGAACAGGGCGGCCGCGGCGTCCTGCTCGGCGGCGTCCCCGGTGTCGCGCCTGCCAAGGTCGCGATCCTCGGCGGCGGCGTGTCGGGCGTCAACGCGGCGCAGATGGCGGTCGGGATGCGTGCCGACGTGACGATCTACGACATTTCGAACGATCGCCTTGCCGAGCTCGACATGTTCTTCTCGAGCCAGATCAAGACCGCCTATGCGTCGAAGGCGGCGATCGCGGCGGCGGTGAAGAACGCGCATCTCGTCATCGGCGCGGTTCTCGTCCCCGGCGCGGCAGCCCCCAAGCTCGTCACGCGCGAGATGCTCAAGACGATGAAGCGCGGCTCGGTGCTGGTCGACATCGCGATCGACCAGGGTGGCTGTTTTGAGACGAGCCATGCCACCACCCACGAGGATCCGGTGTTCGAGGTCGACGGCGTGATCCATTACTGCGTCGCCAACATGCCCGGCGCGGTCGCGCGCACCTCGGCCTTCGCGCTCAACAACGCGACGCTGCCGTTCGCGCTGAAGCTCGCCAATCTGGGTGCGGAAGCCGCGATGAAGGCCGACCAGCATCTCGCCAACGGGCTCAACGTCTACAAGGGCAAGATCGCGTACAAGGCGGTCGCGGATGATCTGGGTTTACCTTACGAAGCTTGGTCGAATTAAGCGGGAACGGATGCGGAACACGGGGGTTGGACAGGCGGAAGGAATTTCACGCATGTCCGACACCCCGAACCCCAAGTCCGAGCCCTTTTCGAACGCCGAGAAGGATCCGCACGACTGGACGACCGGCGACGAGAAGATGACCGGCGCACAGGCCAGCTATCTGAAGACGCTGTCCGAAGAGGCGCATGAGGAATTCGACGAATCGCTGACGAAGGCCAATGCCTCGCTGAAGATCGACGAGCTTCAGGGCAAGACCGGCCGCGGCCAGTAAGCCCTTTTGCGGCACGGAACGGGACCCAGGATCGCCGGCATCGCGCCGGACGATCCGGGTCCCGTTTTGCGTCGGTGGCCTGGTCAGCTCGCCGGCGCGGCGTCCTGTGCGGCCATCACCTGATCGAGCAGCGCGAGGCGCACCGCGATCTCGTCGTGATAGGACACGCTTTTCGGCGTCAGCGCGAGCGCGCGGGCCCAATAGGGTCGCCCCGCCGCGAAATTGCCCGACCGGACATAGGCGAGGCCGAGGAAGAAGGGCGGCGCCGGGTGGCGCGGTGCGATCCGCATCGCCTGCTGGAACGCGAACAACGCCGGTGGCGAGACCTGATCGCCGTCATGCGCGGCCAGCGCATTGGCGAGCCCGGTCCACAGAACGAGGCTTTTCGGCGCGACGCGGATCCCGCCGAGCAGGACCTTCACCGCTGCGCGACGCTCACCGATCCGCGTCATCGCATCCGCCGCGACCAGATAGGCGGCGGCACCCGTATAGCGTTCGAGCATCTTGTCGCGCAGCTCGATCATCGACCCGTGATCGGGCGTGATCGTCGTGCCCGTCACGACCGGATGCCCGGTGAGCCCGGGCTCGCCCTGCAGCGCATAGCCCGCCGCGCCGAGCATCAGCGCGGCGGCGACCATCGACCAGAGCAGCCGGTCGACCCTCAGCACCGCCAGCAGCGCGAACGCCCCGACCGCGATGATCCCGAGCCAGAGCCAGCCCATCAGCGCGTCCTCCGGCGGAAACTCGATCGCGCGATCCACGCGCCGATCGCCAGCAGCGCGATCGGCGCCAGCCATAGCGGCCAGGTCAGCCCCGACAGCGGCGGGTCATAGGTCACATAGTCGCCATAGCGCGACACCAGCCAATCACGGACCGAGGCGGGCGTCTCGCCACGCGCGATCCGTTCGCGGACCAGCGCGCGCATGTCCGCGGCCATGTCCGCATCGCTGTCGGCGATCGACTGGCCCTGGCAGACGAGACAGCGCAGCGTCTCCATCAGCGCCTTGGCGGAGGCTTCCTTGGCGGGATCGGCGAGCTGGACATTGGCGTAATGTGCGGGCGGCGTGACGGGCTGCGCAGCGGCGGGCGCGGCGGAGAACAGCAGCGCCGCGACCGTCGCGCCTGCCGCCAGCGCAAGGCTTGACCGCCCGCTCATCGGGCTTCCCTGACGGCCTGGACGATCTCGCCGATATTGTCCTCGCGGATGTCGCCGATGATCTGTTTCACGACGATCCCGCGGCCGTCGACCACGAAGGTTTCGGGCACGCCCGACGAGCCGAGCGCGAGCTGGACCCGGCTTGCGGTGTCGCTGCCGATCCGCGCATAGGGATCGCCGTTGCGGCGCAGGAAGCCGGCGATCGCGGGGGTCGTGTCGCGGATCGCGATCGCGTCGATCGGGATGCCCATCGTCTTCAGCCGCATCAGGTGCGGGGCCTCGGCGATGCAGGGCACGCACCAGCTGGCGAACACGTTGAGCAGTCGCGGCTGACCGCCCTTGAACGAGGCGCTGGTCAGACCCGGCTTGCCGGGCACCATCGCGGGCAGCGCGAAATCGGGCAGCGGCTTGCCGACCATCGCCGAGCGCACGACCTTGTCCGCCGGCCGGAACAGCCCGCTCGCGACCACCGCGAACAGCAAGGCGAAGATCGCGAGCGGCGCCCAGAGCGCGAACCGCTTCATGCCCAGGCCGCCCGGACTGCGCTGCGCCGTTCGCGACGCAGCCGCCCGACCAGCGACAGCGCGCCGCCCAGCGCGATCAGCACGCCGCCGAACCAGATCAGCGTCACGAACGGCTTCCACCACAGCCGCAACTGCCACCGCCCCTGCCCGTCGGGCTGGCCGAGCACGGTATATAGCTGACCGTCGAGCGCGGTCAGGATCGCCGATTCATTGGTGCTGGTCGGCGGGTTGGCGAAGAAGCGGAGCTGCGGGTGGAGCCGCGTGCTGTCCTCTGCGCGCGTCGCGGTCAGCTGTGCCTCGAGCGCGGACCAGTTCTCGCCGATCACCGGCGAAATCCCGTCGAGCGTGACGCTATAGGGCCCGACGCGCGCTGCTTCGCCTGCGCGCACCGCGACCAGCGTTTCCTTGGTGAATGCGCTGTCGGACGCCATGCCCGCCAGGCTGACCGCGATGCCGAGATGCGCGAGGACCATGCCATAGGTAAACATCGGCGTGCGCCGGAGATTGCGCTTCCACAGGGGCGCGACGCTCGCCACTGCGAGGCCCGCCGCGAGGCTGAGCCCTGCCCAGGGCAGCACGCCCGGCCAGACGAACAGCAGCGCGACCGCCGCCACCACGGTCGCGGCGATCGGCAGCGCGACCCGGCCGACGACCGCCCTCGCCTCGTCACGGCGCCAGCGCAGCAGCGGCCCGACCGCCATTACCGCGACCAGCAATAGCGCGATCGGTCCCGCCGCCTTGTTGAAGAAGGGCGGCCCGACCGACAGCTGCACGCCGAAGCTCGCCGCGACGATCGGGTAGAGCGTGCCGATCAGGACGATGCCGAGGATCACCGACAGCAGCAGGTTGTTCGCGACCAGCCCGCCCTCGCGGCTGACCGGATCGAAGGTCGTGCCTGCGCGCACGGTACCGATCCGCGCGGCGAACAGCGCGAGCGCGCCGCCGATATAGATGGCGAGCAACGCGAGGATGAACGCGCCGCGCTCCGGATCGACCGCAAAGGCGTGGACGCTGGTCAGGATGCCCGAGCGCACCAGGAACGTGCCGATCATCGACATCGAGAAGGCGACCACCGCGAGCATGATCGTCCAGGCGCGCAGGCCGTCGCGCGTCGCCAGCACCGTCACCGAATGGAGCAGCGCGGTCGCCGCGAGCCACGGCATCAGCGACGCATTCTCGACCGGATCCCAGAACCACCAGCCGCCCCAGCCGAGCTCATAATAGGCCCAGTAGCTGCCCGCGGTGATCCCGAGCGTGAGGAAGATCCACGCGATCAGCACCCAGGGGCGCATCGCCCTGGCGAAGCCCGGCCCGACGTCACGCGTGACGAGCGCACCGACCGCGAACGAGAAGGCGACCGAAAGCCCGACATAGCCGGTGTAGAGCGTCGGCGGGTGGAACGCCAAGCCGGGGTCCTGGAGCAGCGGGTTGAGCCCGAGCCCGTCGGGTGCCGCTGGGGTCAGCCGTGCGAACGGGTTGGAGGAGAAGAGCAGGAACGCATAGAAGCCGAGCGCGATCGTCGCCTGAGCGCCGAGCGTCGCGACCAAAGTGCGTTCGGGCAGCGACCGTTCGAAGATCGCGACCGCGCCGCCCGCCAGCCCCAGGATCGTCACCCAGAGCAGCATCGACCCCTCGTGATTGCCCCAGGCGCCGGCGAACTTGTAGAGCCAGGGTTTCGCCGAATGGCTGTTCTCGACGACCAGCTTCACCGACATGTCGGACTCGAGGAACAGCTTGATCAGCAGCGCCATCGCCAGCGCGGCGAGCACGCCCTGGACGATCGCCACCGGCCGTACCGCTGCGGCAACGTCGTCGCGGCCGCGCGCGATCCCGATCACCGCCATCGCCAATTGCAGCGCTGCCAGCGCGCCGGCGAGCCAGAGCGCCGCGAGTCCGGCTTCGGCGATCATGAACCGCGGTCCGGTGCGAGCGTCTTGGTCTCGTGCATCTTGCCCGCCATTTCAGGCGGCATGTATTTCTCGTCATGCTTGGCGAGCAGGTTGGACGCGACGAAGCGGCCGTCGGGCTGGAACTGCCCCTCGGCGACGACCCCCGATTTCTCGCGGAACAGGTTCGGGACGATCCCGGCGAAGACCACCGGAGTGGTCGCGGCGCCGTCGGTGACGGTGAAGTGGACGGTGACGCCGTCCGCGGCGCGCTTGACCGATCCGTCCGCGACCATCCCGCCAAGCCGGACCGCGCGGCCGAGCGGCAGCCCGTCACGCTTCACGTCGGACGGTGCATAGAAGAACGACGCCTGATCCTTCAGCGCGGACAGGGCGAGCAGCCCCGCGACGACGACCGCGCCGAGCGCCAACAGCGCGAGGGTGAGCCGCTGATGCTTGGCCTTCATCGCTCCGCCTTCCGCATCGCGAGATAGCTGAGCAGTGCGACGATGGCGCCGCCGCCCAGCGTCACGGCATAGGCGGCAATCACGAACGGCCAGGCGGTCATGCGCGCACCTTCACGCTCTGGCCATCCGACGCATCCGCGCCTCGGCCTTGGCGGTGGCGAGCAGGGTCCGCATCCGCATCAGCACGATTCCCGCGAAGACGAAGGTGAAGCCCGCGAGCATGATCGGCAGCGGCCAGAGGATCGCGCCGTCGATCGTCGACTTGGTCAGCCCGATGCTCGGCCCCTGGTGCAGCGTGTTCCACCAGATCACCGAATAGCGGATGATCGGCAGCAGCACCGATCCGGCCACACCGTAGAGCGCGGGCACGCGCCCGTCGCCGCCGCGGTCCGCATCCGCCTTCGCCAGCGCCATATAGCCGAGATAGACGAAGAACAGCAGCAGCATCGACGTCAGCCGCCCGTCCCATTGCCACCACGTCCCCCAGGTCGGCCGCCCCCAGATCGAGCCGGTCATCAGGCACAAAGCCGCGAACACCGCGCCGGGCATCGCGATCGCGCGTGCGGCGATGCCGGCCAGCGGGTGACGCCAGACGAGCAGCATGATGCTGGAGATCGCGATCCCGCTCCATCCGCCCATGCCGAGCCAGGCGGCGGGAACATGGATGTAGAGGATCCGCACCGTCTCGCCCTGCAGATAGTCGGGCGGGGTCTGCGTCAGTCCCGCCCAGCAGCCCAGCGCGATCAGCGCGACGCCCGCCCAGAACAGCGCAGGCGTCAGCGGCCTGGCGATCTTCAGGAAGCGCGCGGGATTGGCAAGGGCGTGCAGGGTGGCCACTGGGTGTTACCACTATGGCAAGTCGTGACGGACTTAAAGCCCCTCTCCCCACCCGGGGAGAGGGAGCGGATGAGGGGCTGGGGTTGCTCGCGCCAACGTCCCCTCATCCGGCGCCTTGCGCCACCTTCTCCCCTGAGGGGAGAAGGATTTAGCGGCCGATCAGGCGCTTTGCGATCGAATCGGCGACGTCGGACGACGGTTCGCCGCTGCGGTCGCTCTCGTCCCAGACCTGGATCAGCCGCTCGGGGATGCGTGCGATCCGCGCCTTCACTTCGGCTTCGTCACCCTGGCCGAGATATTCGAGCCCGACATTGATGATGCCGCCCGCGTTGATCACGTAATCCGGCGCATAGAGGATGCCGCGTGCATGCAGTCGCGCACCGTCCTCGCGGACGCTGAGCTGATTGTTCGCGCCGCCCGCGACGACCTTGGCCTTGAGCGCGGCGATCGACATTTCGGTCAGGATCGCCCCCAGCGCGTTCGGGCTGAAGATATCGGTGTCGGTCGTCAGGATCGCCTCGGCGGGGACTGCGGTCGCGCCGAGCTCGGCCGCCAGCGCCTGCGCGCGGCCCTCGTCGACGTCTGCGAGCGTCAGCACCGCACCGTCCTTGGCGAGCAGCCGGGCGAGCCCGCCGCCGACCGAGCCGACGCCCTGGATCGCGACTCGCACGCCCTTCATGTCGGTTGCGCCGAGCCCGCGCTGCGCCGCCGCCTTGACGCCCAGATAGATGCCGAGCGCCGTGTACGGCCCCGGATCGCCGCCCGCCGCACCGCTCGCGACCGGCAGGCCCGAGACGTAGCGCGTCTGGGTCGCGATCACCTTCATGCGCTCTTCGGACATGCCGACGTCTTCGGCGGTCACATAGCGGCCGCCGAGCGATTCGACCGCGCGGCCGAACGCCTCGAGCTGTTCGGTGGTGATCACGTCGCCGGGCTTGGCCGCGAGGACGACGCCCTTGCCGCCGCCGAGCTCGAGCCCGGCCATCGCGTTCTTGAAGCTCATGCCGCGCGACAGGCGCAGCGCGTCGGTCACCGCGCGGCCATTGTCCGCATAATGCCAGAAGCGCGTGCCGCCGGCCGCGGGCCCGAGCTTGGTCGAATGCAGCGCGATGACGGCGCGGAGACCCGAAACCGGATCGGTGAAGACGTGAACGCCCTCATGGTCGTCGAAATCGGGAAGGTCCCAAACCGCTGTCATCGCCGGCTCCATCAGGAAGAAGAAAATTGCTTAAACCTGAAATATTATTTTCCGGCCGGTTTTACCAGCACAAAGCGGCGCAAGGCCAAGCAGTTGGGAAAATAATGGGGCGACCGACGGGACTTGAACCCGCAACATCCGGCATCACAAGCCGACGCTCTAACCAATTGAACTACGATCGCCGCGAAGGCCCGTGCCCCTAAGCGGGCTGTTCGGGTCCGTCAAGCGCCGCGATCATGCGCGGCGTCGAATGTCGTCAAAAACTGCCTTCGATCGCCTGGCTATAGCCGCCGGCTCCGCGCACGAAGCCGATCGATTCGAGCCGCTGCTGGACGATCGGGTCGGTCGGTTGCAGCGTCAGCACCGCGCGGTAGCGGCCCGTGCCGTCGATCCGCAGCGTGATCCCCTCGGTCCCCGCCTGGCTGGCGAGCGGCACGATGAGCGCGTCGCCCTCGCATTTGGGCGTACCGCTGACCGACTGCGGCAGCGTGATCCCCGCCACCTCGCCGCCCAGCGTCGCGCGCACCCGCCCCTCGGCACGCTCGCACTGGCCGTCGGCGAACCGCACGGTCACGCCGTCGAGATCGAGCGTGGTGACCGGCACCGGCGCGAACACCGCGCCGGTCGGGATCGTCGCGGTCAGATCATCGACGCCGAATCCGTGGCGGCTGACGCTCGCCGATCCGCGCAGCGGCCGCGGATCGGTCTCGGGCCCGGCCAGCACGATCCGCGCGCGACCCGCCAGCAGCGGCAAGGGCGCGAGCCGGGCATGGAGGTCGCCGAGCGACAGCTCGCCGAACCGCGCATCGGTCAGCGTCGCGCCCCAGATCGTGCCCGTCACGCGGCGCGCGACGAGGCCCGCATCCTCGATCCCGACCCAGCCGAGCGCGGCGCGCATCGGCAGGAACACGATCAGTGCGAGCAGCAGCATGCCGCCGAACATGGCGGTCGGGCCGGTCCGCAACCGGATCCGCGTGACGCGGCGTGCGCCGACGCCCACGAAGCGTGCGCTGTCGCTCATGCGGCGCGCGCCTTCAACGTCATCGTCACGCTCACCGTACGGTCACCCTTGTCGGTCATGGTCAGTGCGTCGACCAGGATGCCCGCGCGCTCGAGCCGCGCCAGCCATGCGGTCAGCGCGCCCGGCCGCGCCGACGGCATCACGATCCGCACCCGGTCCGCGCCCTCCTGGTCGAGGCTGGTGATCGCGAACCCCGCCAGATCCGCCTGGGTCCGCACGATCGCATCGAGCGACCCCGTCAGCGGCGTGGGCCGCGATCGCTGCGCGTCGCGGAGCACCGCGACCATCGCCTGCGTCTCGCCGAGCCGGGTCACGGCGTTGGCATGGCGTTCGCGCGCGCTCGACAGGCCGTCGCCGACCGGCCGGATCACCGCGCCCCAGAGCAGGGTCAGCACCGCGAGCGCCGCCATCACCAGCAACAGCCGCTTCTCGCGCAGCGATCGCCCCTCGAACCAGTGCCGCAACCCGGTCATGCGCCCTCGCCTCCGCCTGCACGGCCCGCCGTGATCGTGAATTCGCCCGACACGCGCCCTGCCGCCGCCTGGAAGACGCCTGCCTGCACCGCAAAGCCGGCACGCTCGAGTGCACTCCTGAGATCGGTCGCCAGCGCCTCCCGCTCGACCGCGACGCCCAGCCGGACGGTCCCGTTCGGCTGGAAGTCGAGCGCGGTAATCTCGCTGCCCGGCGTCGCCTGGACCACGGCGAAGATCGTGGCGGTGGTCGTGCTGAAGCCCAGCCCCGGTCCGCGCACGCGCGACAGCCGTTCGCCAAGCTGGCGCCCGGCATCGTTCACCGTCTCGCCGCGTGGCAGGCCGGAGCGGGCGACCTGTTCGGTCTGCGCCTCGATCATGTCCGCGCCGAAGCTGTATTTCGCGATCCGGACGAGCGTGATCGCCAGCGTCACCGCGAGGATCAGCCCCGACAGCACCGCCAGCCGCCGGATCAGCGCCCAGTCGAGCGCGAATCGCCGCCGCCGCGCGAAGATCCCCTGCCGCAGGTCGAGCGGCCATGTCGCGACCGCCGCCGCCAGCGCCGCCTCGAGCGCGGCGGGCTCGACGGCCACCGGCGGGGTGTCACCCGTGACCAGCGCGGTCAGCCCCGGTTCGTCGGCAAATCCGGTCGACGTTCCGCGCACGACCGTGTCGCCGGCAAGCTCGGCGCGGACATAGCCCTCGTCGGGGCGCGGCAGCAGCATCGGTGCGGGGAGCATCGCCACCGGGTCGACGCCGGCCGCCGCGAGCATCCGCAACCAGCCCTGCATCGCCTCGATCCCGACCACGCCGATCGGCCGGTCGCCCTGCCCCTCGTCCCCGACCGCGACATGGAGTTCGCCGAGCGGCGCCGCGCTCGCCTCTGCCGCGAGCAGCCTGGCGGCGGCGGTCGCCTGTGCGGCGCTACGCGACGGCAGCTCGGCCCAGTGCAAGGTCACCGCCTCCGCCGGGGCGACCGCGATGACGCCGTGGTCCGCGTTCAGGTCGCCGCGATCATCGGCGGTCGGGATCCCCTCGCCCTGCGCGACGATGCGCTGGTCGGCGATCCGCATCCATCGAAAGCCGGTCGCGCCGGAGGGAAGGAACAGGAGCGTGGTCATGATGGCTCGCCCCATTGCCGCGATACGAGCCGCGCGGGAAGCGTCGTCGCGTCCATCAGTGCCTGTTCCTGCAAAACCGTCGTCCCCACCGTCACGTCGATATCGAGCGTGAACCATTTCGACACCACTGCCGTCCCCCGTTCGCCATCCGCATTGGCATTGCCCTGCAACGCCGCGCTCTTGAAGAACACGTCGGTGGTCGCGACCCCTTGCGGCGGGCGTTGCAGGATCATCTGGCGCGCACCCGCGATCGACATCGTGTCGGGAAACAGCATCGCCAGGATCGGCGCCTGTTCGGGGAGCAGCGTGTTGACGTTGATCGGCGCGGCCTGCGCGACCGGCAATGTACAGATCCACGGCCTGAGCGTCGCATAGATTTGCGGCGTCATGCCGACCACCGCGCGGAGTTCGCTCGGGTCGGTCATCAGCGTGCCCGCGGTGCGATAGGGCGTCTCGCGGTTCAGATAGGCGCCGTCCTCCGCGCCCATCGCCTGCTGGTCCTGATCGCTGTCGATCCAGTCGGCGGCGCCCGCGGCGATCTGTTCACCGACCTGCGCGGGGATGTCGAGCAGCCGCATCAGCCGGACGAATTGCGGCCGCATCAGCGGGTCGGTGACATAGGCGCCGGCACGGCCGCTCACCAGGCTGTTGAGATTGAAGCAGTTGCCGCCGTCCCGCACGCGCGCCGTCGCAAAGCCGCCGCCGGGCAGCGGCATGCCGAACGGCTTGCCGCTCCAGTCGCCCTGCAACGTCACGCGTTTCACATTGGGGCCCAGCATCGCGTCGATCCGCGTCAGCGCCAGCGTCTCGGCGGCCAGCGCATAGGCGCGCGCCTGCTCCCCCGCCGCGGCATTGCCCGCGAGCCGCGTCGACAACCGCAGCTTCTCGAGCGCCGCCCCCGCCATCACCGCGACGATCGCGACGAGCATGAGGACGGTCAGCAGCGCGGCGCCCCGCTCTTGTTCAGGGGGCTTCATTCTGGACCTCCCGCGCGGGCGGCGCATAGCCCGATCCGACGAGAAACAGCTGGCGATAGACCAGGCCGTCGGTGCGCTGGACGCTCAGCTCCATCGCCTCGGGCAAGGGCACGCCCTGCACGCCGTCCCAGCGGTCGCTCCACGCGCCGCCGAGCCGGTAGCGCAGCCGGACCTGGCGGACATTGGGCAGCAGCACGGCGGGCGGCAGCGGCGGCGCGCCGTCGACCATCGGATAGGCGATCCGCTGCAGCGCGCCGTCCGCGACCCGGTACGCCACCTTCTGCGTGCTCGAGCGCGGCGCGCCGTCGATATTGGTCCAGCCACCGCGGACGAGGCGGAGCATCGGTGCGACGTCCGATCCGCTCTCGCCGACAAAGGCGGGCAAGGGGGCGCCGGATTCGTCGCGCGTGCCCCGCAGCGCCGCCTGGCCGAGATCGGCGGACAGGATCGACATCGTCCGCGTCAGCGCGCCGAGATCGTCGAGCTTCGTTCCCGTCGCACTCTGCGCCTTCACGCTGAACGACAGGATCGCCACCCCCGCCGCCGCGATCATGCCGAAGATCAGCAGCGAGACCATCACCTCGACCAAAGTGAAGCCGTGTTCGGCGGAGCGCACCGTGGGTCGCGCGGTCATGACGTCGTCACCGTCGTCGCGGATTGGCGCGGGGCGGGGCGGATCATCGTGAGGCGGCCGAGCACCGCGCCGCCGCGATCCGCGACCGCCACGTCGATCCGCAAGACGGACGATCCGCCCATCGCGCGCACCGACCGCGTCCAGGCCCAGCGGCGCCCGCCATTCGTCTCGGCGCCGGTCACGGTCCCCGCGGTCGGCGGCTGCGCCTGCGTCACCGCGTCGATCGCGACGTTCCGTGCGACCATCTGCGCGACCAGCGTGTCGTCGAGGATCGACGCGCCGCGGATCGTCGCGCTCTCCAGCCTTACGAGCGCCATCGCTGCGAGGCTGAACACGGCCAGTGCGACCATGATCTCGATGAGCGTGAACCCGCGATCGGTTTCAGCAGGCATCGATGCGCGGGGCAATTCAGCGCGCATCGGCGCGCACGGTGCCATCGGCGTCGATCGTGACGGTCGCGTTCGCCCCGCCGCGGCTGAGCGTCACGACCGCGGGCCGGTCGACCAGCCCGGTCGGGTCGAAGGTCACGCGGACGCGCCCGCTCATATCGCCGATCACCGCGCGCGTGCCGTCGTTCCAGCGTTCGACGCGCATCGGTTTCTCGCTGATCGGCGTCCAGCCGCCCGCGAGCCGCTGGTCGAAGCCATAGCCGCCGCCGGTAATCCAGACGCTGACCGGGCGTGCCTCGACGATCGCCGAATCATGCGCCGCACGCGTCCGCGCCGCGAACCGTGTCGCCTCGTCGAACACGCGGCCGCGCGGATCGGGCATGACGAAGACTGCAACCGCCGATGCGAGCCCGATGATCGTCACCACGACCATCAGCTCTACCAGGGTAAAGCCAGCGTCGGCGTGACGCCGGGACCTACTGCCAGCTGCCAATATCGGCATCGATCCCCTCGCCGCCTTCCTTGCCATCGGCGCCGAAGGTCCAGACGTCGGCCTCGCCATGCGTGCCGGGCGAGGCATAGAGATACGGGCGACCCCAGGGATCGTTCGGCAGCTTCTTGAGATAGCCACCGCGCTGGTAGCGCGAGGGGTCCGTGAGACCGGCGGGCGCGGTGACGAGTGCGTTCAGCCCCTGCGACGTGTTGGGAAAGGTCATATTCTGCAGCTTGTAGAGCTCCAGCCCGCCCTCGATCTGCGCGATATCCGCCTTCGCCTTCTGGATCCGCGCGGTATCGCCCGAGGGCAGCACGTTGAGCGCGACGATCGTCGCCAGCAGGCCGATGATGACGATGACCACCATCAGCTCGACGAGCGTAAAACCGGCCTCGCGGCGCTTCTTCTTCTCTTCCGGACGCATACAAAACCTCATTGGCCTGCCAGCGTGTTGAGCTGGAGGATCGGGAGCAGGATGGATAGCACGATCGTCGCGACGATGCCGCCCATCACGACGATGATCAGCGGTTCGAGCAGCGACAGGGCGGTAGCGGTGAAGCGGTCGAATTCGCGTTCGAGATAGTCGGCGGCGCGCTCGAGCATCTCGTCGAGCCGCCCCGCCGCCTCGCCCGACGCGGCGAGATAGGTCAGCAGCGGCGGGAACACGCCCGCGCGCCGCATCGCCGCGGACAGGCTGCCGCCGCCGCGGATCGCGTCGACGATCTGGTCCGACGCGAGCCGCAGCCGACAGTTGTGGATCGTGCTCGCGGTCAGGTTGAGCCCGTCGAGCAGCGGCAAGCGGCTCGCGACCATCGTCCCCAGCGTCCGCGCCATCCGCGCCGCATGCAGGTCGCGCAGCAGCCGCCCGAGCATCGGGATCCTGAGCAGCCAGCTGTCGAAGGCGAGCCGGAAGCCCGGATCCTTCAGCGCGCGCCACAGAATCAGCCCCGACAGCAGCAGGACCAGCGCGATCACCCACCAGTATCCGACGAGGAACGCCGAGAACGCCATCACCATCCGCGTCAGCAGCGGCAGCTCCTGCCCGACCGTGTCGAACTGTTCGACCACCTGCGGCACGACGAACATCATCAGCGCGGTGACCACCCCCATCGCGACGAGCGCGAGGATCGACGGATAGGCGAGCGCGGTGATCAGCTTGCCGCGGATCTCCGCCTGGCGTTCGAGCAAAGCCGCGAGCCGGTCGAGGATCGTCGGCAGCGACCCCGAACTCTCGCCGGCCGCGACCATCGCGCGGTAGAGCGGCGGGAAGCTTTTCGGCTCGCGCGCCATCGCATCCGCCAGCCGCCGGCCCTCGACGACGCCCGCATGGACGTGCTGGACGATCGCGCGGACGCTGTCCTGCTCGGTCTGGCGGGTGATCGTGCGCAGCGATTCCTCGAGCGGCGACACGCGGTTGAGCGTGGCGAGCTGGCGCGTGAACAAGGTCAGGTTCTTGCCCGACATCTTGGGCTTGCCGAGCTGCAGCCCGAACAGCGGCCGCCCCTTGGTCGCCTGCGGCGGCGCGCCCGGGCTGATCTTGACGACGTAGAATTTGCGCGCGTCGAGCGTTGCGCGCGCGAGGTCGATGTCCGCCGCGGCGACATGGCCGCGGCGCTCGGTGCCCTTGGTGTCGATCGCGACATAGTCGAAATCAGCCATGCGGGTTGCCCGATTGCCGCATCATCCCGTTCGTTTCGAGCGAAGTCGAGAAACCACCGTCCGCGCGTGTGGCGCCAATTTCTCGACTGCGCTCGAAACGAACGGAGGTGTGGCGCGACGTCATGCCGCCGCCACCTCAACGACTTCGGTCGTGTCGCGGCGCGAGACGCGGACCGCTTCCTCCGCCGTGGTCTGTCCCGACAGCACCAGCTCGCGCGCCGACTGCGCCAGGTTCGGCGACTTGGCAAAGGCATGCGCGGTGATGTCGGATTCGGCGCCGTCGGTGTTGATCAGCCGACGGATCGTGTCGTCGATGCGGACCGCCTCGAACACGCCGATCCGGCCCTTATAGCCGGTCTGGTTGCAGTCGTCGCACCCTTGCGCGACGTACACGACCGCGTCCGGCGCGATGCCGAGCAGCGGTGCGACCGTGTCCGATGCGGGCACTGCCTTGCGACAGGTCGGGCACAGCCGCCGCACCAGACGCTGCGCGATCACCGCGCGGAGCGTCGAGGCGAGCAGGAAGCTTTCGACCTTCATGTCGCGCATTCGCGTGATCGCGCCGATCGCGTCGTTGGTATGGACGGTCGACAGCACGAGATGCCCGGTCAGCGACGCCTGCACCGCGATCTCGGCGGTCTCGCGGTCGCGGATTTCTCCGACCATCACGACGTCGGGATCCTGACGCAGGATCGCGCGCAGCCCCGCCGCAAACGTCAGCCCGACCTTCGGATTGACCTGGGTCTGGCCGACGCCGTCGACCGCGTACTCGACCGGATCCTCGACCGTCAGGATGTTGCGGCTGCCGTCGTTGAGCAGGCGCAGCGCGGCATAGAGCGAGGTGGTCTTGCCCGAACCGGTCGGGCCGGTGACGAGGATGATCCCGTTCGGCTCGCTCAGCGCCTCGTTCAGCAGCGCGAACAAGGCGGGCGGCAGGCCCAGCGCCTCGAGGTCGATGCCCGCATTCTCCTTGTCGAGGATACGCAGCACGACGCGTTCGCCCGCCCGGCTCGGCAACGTCGAGACGCGGACGTCGAGCAGCTTGCCGCCCAAAGTCAGCCCCATGCGGCCGTCCTGCGGCACGCGGCGCTCGGCGATGTCGAGCCGCGCCATGACCTTGATCCGGCTGACCACGACCGGCGCGACGTTGGGCGGCATGCGCAACGTCTCGCGCAGCACGCCGTCGATGCGCATCCGGACGACGAGCCCGGTCTCGTACGGCTCGATATGGATGTCGGACACGCCGTTGCGTGCGGCGTCGGCGATGATTCCGTTGATCAGCCGGATCGCGGGCGCGTCGTCGGCGGTGTCGAGCAGGTCCTCCGCGGTCGGCATGTCGCCTGCGAGCAGATCCAGCTCGTCGCCCATCCCGACCGCGGCGAGCGCGTTGGCCTGGCCGTCCATCGCATAGACGTTGGACAGCAGCCGGTCGAACGCGGGCGCCTCGACCGTGCCGATCGCGAACGGGCGGCCGAGATAGCGGCGCAGTTCGAGCAGCACCTTCGGGTCCGCGCCCGCGCGCATCGCGATCGTGAGCGGCGAATCGGGGTCGGTATGGTCGACGACGACGCCGAACTTGCGCGCGAAGGCGTAGGGGATGGTGATCTGGGGGAGCGCGACATCAAGCCCCTCCCCTGAAGGGGAGGGGCTAAGAGCGCCCAGTTCATGCCCCTCGCGGATGATCATTTCTTCACCGGCCGGAAGACCGTGCTTGTGCTGCGCACCGGCACCGCGATCCGCGGATCCTCGATGCTGCCGGGGATCGGCGCGGACGGGATCGGCGGCGCCGCGCCCATGTAATCGCGCACCAGCTGGTCGATCGAGGGCTCGCGCTCGGGCTCGGCGAGCCCCTGCTGCAGCCGAAGATAGCCGTAACGCTGTTCGGTGATCCGCCGGCTGTCGCCCGCGGTACGCAGGATCGTCGGCCGGATGAAGATCATCAAATTGGTCTTCGACCGCTGCTTCGCCTTCGACGTGAACAGGTGGCCGAGCACCGGCAGGTCGCCGAGCAGCGGGATCTTCTCGATCGTCCGGCGCTCGTTGTCGTCGAGCAGGCCGCTGATCACCGCGATCTGGCCGTCGTCGACGGTCCGCACCGTCTCGACCTCGCGCTTGTTGAGGATCAGGTCGCTATTGTCGCTCGACACCGGACCGGCGATCGAGCTGACCTCGAGCCGCAGGTTGAGCTTGACCGTCCCGCTCGAATTCACCTGCGGCCGCACGGTCAGCTCGATGCCGACATTCTGGCGCTGCGTGGTGCGGAACGCGTTGTCGAAATTGTTCGACAGCGCCTGCCCCGTGGTGATCGGGATCTCCTGCCCGACCAGGCTGTGCGCCTCCTGGTTGTCGAGCGTGACGAGGTGCGGGACCTGAAGCAGGTTCGACGTCGTGTCGCTCTTCACCGCGTTGATGATCGCGCCAAAGAAGGTGCTGCCGATCTTGCCGCCGAACCCGCCGAACCCGCCGGTGGCGGCGAGGATCGAGCTGATCGCCGATTGCTGCAGCGTGTCGGCCGCGCTGCTGGTGTTGCGCGTCACCGTCGTGCTGCCGTCGGTGTTCGTCGTCGTCGTGGTCGAGGTGTTGAGCTGCGTCGCGCCGATCGCGCCCGCGATCTGCAGGATGTTCGGCGCGGAATTCGAGAAGGTCGACGCGCCGAACGCGCCGCCGCTGGGATCGCCGACGATGAACTGCGCACCCAGCGTCCGTGCGGTCGTGTCCGAGACCTCGGCGACGATCGCCTCGACCAGCACCTGTTCGCGGCGCGTGTCGAGCTGGCGGACCACCTCGGCAAGCTGACGCTGGATCTCGGCGGGCGCGGCGATGACGATCGCGTTGGCGCCGATGAAGCGCGTGACGACCGCGGCGGTGCGGCCCCCCGCGGCGGTGATCGCGGGCTGGCCAGAGCCCGATCCCGACGATCCGCCGCTCGACTGGACCGGCTGGCTGACCTGCGCCTGCTGGGTGCCGCCAAAGCCCGATCCGCCGCCATTGCTGCCACCGCCGCTGCTGTTCGCGCCGAAATTGGAGCGCGACAGCGGCTGGCTGCTCGGCTGGGTCGGGGTCTGGCCGACCAGTTCCTGCAGCACCGGCAGCAATTGCTCGGCGTCGGCGTTTTCGAGGAACACGACCTTGATCTCGGTCCCGTTGCGCGCCTTCTGGTCTAGGTCGGCGGCGACCTGTGCCAGTCGCGCGACCGTGGTCGGATCGCCGCGCAGCGCGACCGCGTTCGATCCCTCGACCGCGACCACCGACGCGGTCGGCCCCGATCCCGCGCCGCCGCCCTGCGCGCCACCCGCGGCCCCGCCGGTGCCGATCAGGCCCTGCAGCGCGGTCGCGATGTCGCGCGCGCTCGCATTCTTGAGCGCGACGACGCGCGTCGACGAGGTGTCGGTGTCGACCCGGCGGATGACCTCGCGGATACGGCGGATATTGTCGGCGAAATCGACGACCACCAGGCTGTTGCCGCCGCGGTTCGCGGTGACCGACCCCTGCGCGCTGACCAGCGGCCGAACGGTGTCGACCGCGCTCGCCGCATCGGTCGCGCGCAGCCGGATGATCTCGGTGACATAGCTGTTGCGCGCCGCCCCCGCGACGCCGATCCGGCTCGGCTGCGACGCCGCATTGTCGAGCGGCTGGACGCGGAACGCCCCGTTCGAGGTCGGCACCGCGACCAGCCCGTTGGCGCGCAGCGTGGAGAGGAACACCTCGAAATATTCGGACCGGCTGAGCGGCCGGTCGGTGACGACGGTCACCTTGCCCGACACCCGGTTGTCGATGATGAAGGTGCGCCCCGTGACCTTGGCGGCATCGGCGATGAACGCGCGGATATCGGCGTCGCGGACGTTGAGCGTCGTCTGCGCGCGCGCTTCCGCCGCCAGCGTCAGCGCCAGCACCGGAGCAAGGACCGAGGCGAAAACCAGATTCTTCATTGCAGCCTTGGTCTTGGAAAGGGGAAGGGAAGCGAGAGTCATGCCGGAGATCATTGCGGGGGTGCGATCGTGATGGCGAGCGGCAGCGTGTCCTTGCCGCGTTCGACGGTGATGGGCACGTTGCCGCCCTGCGCGAAATCGGCGGCGATGCGGTCGAGATCGCCCGGCCCGGTGACGGGACGCCCGCCGATCGAGGTGACGATGTCGCCGTCGCGCAGCCCCGCCTGGCGGAAGGCGTTGCCCGAGCCCTGCGACCGGACCGTCAGGCCGCTGACGCGGCCGCCGTCGATCCGCGGGATGAAACCGATCTCGCTGCGCAACTGGCCGATCGCGATGCCCGCGCCGCCCGGCGGTGGCGCTGCACCCGGCGCTGCGCCGGTCGGGGATACCGGCGCGACCGCGTCGGACTGGTCGAGGAACAGGTCCTCGTCGACGCCGCCGCGATCGATCGTGACATGGTCGAACGCGACCGCCTTCAGCCGGACACCGGGCTGGATCTCCTCGCCGACGACGATGCTAGTCTGGACATTGTCCGCGCCCGCAATGATCGCCGAGCTTCGACCCGTCGCATCGTCGATCCGCGTCCCGAACAGGGTCAGCTGCAACGCGGTGACTGTCGCGGGTCCGGCACCGGCGGGCGCGCCCAGCCGGAAGAACGGATCGAAGCTGCGCAGGATGTCGCCGTTCGCCCCCGCGGGTGCGATCGCTGCCGGGCGCCACGCGCCGAGCGGCGTCACCGGCGCCACCGCGACCCAGATCAGCCGTGCGCATTGTACCGCCAGCCCCGCCATCAGCGCGAGCTCGGCGGCGGAATATACCGTGATCACGGGCAGCCGCCGCAGGATACGGCGCGCACGTGCGTCGATCGTCAATCGCATGAGCGAACCCCCTCCCGACGCGGTGCCGCCGCCATTGGCGCCCCCAATGGCGCTAGGCATGCCATGTTACAGTTACGCGTCAATCTGGTGATAGATTTATGCCGCGCTGGCGCAAGCGCGGATTGCCCGGCAAAACAGCATCATGGTCACGCCCTCCACCGACACGCCGCCCGCCCCGTCTCCGGTCTCGCTCGGCAGCGGCCTGCCCGCCGAGCCGGTCGTCGCGCGGCTGACCGCGGCCCCGGGCGTCCAGCGCGTACCGAGCCCCAAGCTGACGCTCTTCCTCAACCGCGGCTTCCTGCCGCCCGCGCTGTGCGCCGCGCTTCTCGAACGGATCGACGCCGTCCGCCGCCCGTCGACGATCTCCGATTCGAACGGCGACGCGAGCTACCGGACGAGCGAGACGGGCGACCTCGACCCCGCCGATCCGGTGGTGATCGATGTCGAGGCGCGGATCGCCGCGCTGACCGGGCTCGACGGCATCTATGGCGAACCGCTCCAGGGGCAGCGTTATGCGGTGGGGCAGGAGTTCAAGGGCCATACCGATTATTTCGAGCCGACCGGTGTCGACTATGACCGCTATTGCAGCGTCGCGGGCAATCGCACCTGGACCGTGATGGTCTATCTCAACCAGCCCGAGGCGGGCGGCGCGACGCGGTTCAAGGCGATCGACAAGATCGTCCAGCCCGAGACCGGCAAACTGCTCGCCTGGAACAACCGCCGGCCCGACGGCACGCCCAACCCCGCGACGCTCCACCACGGCATGAAGGTCCGCAGCGGCGTCAAATACGTCATCACGAAATGGTACCGCGAGCGCCCCTGGGGGTAGCTGCCCCTACCCCGGTATCCCGGGCTCGACCCGGGATGCGGAGCCACGCAGCGGTCCGCCCGTGACCCTGGGTCCCGGCGTTCGCCGGGATGACGGTGGGGTGGCAGATGAACCGCTCACCCCACTCATCCGTCATCCTGGGCTCGACCCAGGATCCAGAGCCGAGCAGCGCCGTCCTTTGGAACTCTGGATCCCAGCCTTCGCTGGGATGACGGGCCGGTGGCAGGCCCCCCCCCCGGCCCAGCCCGCCGCCGCCCGACCTCAGAACGTCGTGCTCAGCCCCAGCGTGAACACCCGGCCCAGATTGTAGCGGTTGATGAACACCTGAGCGCCGTTGTCGAAGGTCTGGCCTTCCTGGAACCGCGTGCCGGTCAGGTTACGCGCTTCGGCCTTCAGCTCCCATTTGCCGCCGACGAGTTCGAAGCCCTGCCGTGCGACCAGGTCGAGGCGGATGCCGGGCTTTTCGATGATGTCGGGCTGGAAGCCGACGCCGCTGAGGTTCGACGGGCCGCGGTTGGTCACGCGGTTGCTGGCATAGTTGAACAACAGCGTGATCGCCGACAGCGACGCCGTATCCTCGAGCCCGACCTGGACGTTGACCAGATGATCCGACTGGCCGGTCAGCGACGCGCCGTCGCGGAACTGGAGCGAGGCCGGACCGAAGCCCGCCTGGCACCCGCCGAGCGTCTGGTTGAGCACGTTCGGGACGCAGCTATTGTCCGCGGTGATCGACGACTTCGAATAGGTGTAGTTGGCGATGAACAGCGCACGGCGCGTCGCGAAGAAGTCGGAATTGAGGAAATCGAGGTCGAAATATTTCTGGAGCTCGACCTCGGCGCCGTACAGCGTCGCCTCCGGCAGGTTGGTGAAGCCGGTCTGCAACCGGTCGTCCGCGCCGGTGTAGAAGCCGACCTGCTCGACCGGGTTCTTGATCTCCTTGTAGAAGCCGCCGAGCGTGAAGCGCTGGTCGCGCGCGAAGAACCACTCGTAGCGGCCCTCGAGATTGTAGAGCTCCGAGTCCTTCAGCAGCGGGTTGCCGAAGAACAGACGATCCGATTCGGGATCGCGGAACTGCTGCGGCGCGAGCTCGCGGAACTGCGGGCGCGAGATCGTCTTCGACGCGCTCGCACGCAGCTGCATGTTGTTCGCGAAGTTGTAGGTGAGCGTCGCGGCGGGCAGGAAATAATCGTTCTTCAGCCGCGTCGTCGTCGTGCCGATCGGCGTCACCTGCTCCTCGGCGGTCTCGTAGCGGACGCCGATCGTCGCGCGGACGCCGTCGGTCGCCTCGGCCTCGGCCTGGACATAGCCCGCATGGATGCGCAGCGACGCGTCATAGGCATAGGCGCCGAGCGGCGTGCTGAACTGCAGCTGGATCTGGTTCGCGTTGAGCGAATCGATCCCGAGCAGATAGTCGGGCCGGAGCAGATTATACGGATAGCCCGGCGCGGTGCCGCCGCCCGCGGCGGTCTGATAGTTGAACTGGAGGCGCGTCGAATTGCGCTTCGTGTCCGAGTAGAAATAGCCGGTCGACAGCGTCATCGGCCGCTCGGTGTCGAGCTTGTACGACAGGTCGCCCTGCCCGGTGTAGAGATCCTCGTTCAGTTCACTGAAGATGATCGAGGCGAACGGCGTGAAGCGCTGGGTTACCTGGTACGCGCCGTTGCACTGCGCGCCGTCCGAGCCATTGGGCGCCTCGACGCTGATCGGCAGGCCGGTCGTGGTGGTTGCCGAGCACAGATAGTCGAACTGCCGCTCGTACGGCGCGTTGCGCTTCGAATTGGCATAGGCGCCGCGCGCGTCGAATTTCAGCGCGTCGGTCAGCTTGAATTCGCCGACCAGCTGGCTCTCGAACAGCTGGCGTTCGAACCAGTTGGTGTTCTGCTGGAAACGCAGCCCGCTCGAATTGTTGTAGACGGTCGCCGACGAGCCGCGCGCCTGCTTCAGCGTGTCGTGGATATAGACGGTGGTCGAGCGGATCGTGTTCGGGCCGAACTCGTAACCGAGCCCGATCAGCGCGTTGGTGACGATCCGGTTGTCGGTCAGCAGCGTCTGGAAATCGTTGCGCAGCGTGCCGTCGGTCGACACCGAATCCTGCTGAGTCGACGAGCGCGTGCGGAAGGTGTTGCTCGCGCTCAGCGACGCGATGATGCCCAGCCGGTCGGAGCCGAAGTCGAACACCGATCCGCCGCTCAGCTCGCCCGACCAGTTGGCCGGCAACTGGTTGTTGCGCTGGAGCAGCGTCGTATTCGCGTTGGTCAGCTGCGCGACCTGGTCGGTCGGGATGATCCCGGTGCCGCCGGGCGCGTTCTTGATGAAGGCGGGCACCTTGCGCGCGCCGTCGTCGAAGCCGATCCAGTCCGCATCGCCGCCATAATAGGTATAGCCGAGCTCGCTGGTCGTCACGGTGTCGGCGGAAATCGACCCGCCGATGCTCAGGAAGTTCTTCTCGGGGATCGCCTTGGTCGTGAGGTTGATCACGCCGCCGCCGAATTCGCCGGGATAGTTCACCGAATAGGTCTTCTGGACCAGCGCCGAGCCGACGATCGCGGTCGGGAAGATGTCGAGCGGGACCGAGCGGCGCAGCGGCTCTGGGCTCGGCAAGGGCGAACCGTTGAGCAGCGACGACGAATAGCGATCGCCGAGGCCGCGGACATAGACGAAGCCGCCGCCGACGACGCTGAGGCCGGTGACGCGCGTCAGTGCGCCAGCGATGTCGCCCTCGCCCGTCCGCGCAATGTCCGCGCTCGACAGCACCGAGACGATCTGCGCGGTCGCGCGCACGGTGTTCGGGATGTTGCGCCCGACGACGACGATGTCCTCGCCCGCCGCGGCGTCATAGCCGGGGCTCGACACCTCGACGCCGGCTTCGGGTGCGGCCTGCGGTGTGGCCTGCTCCTGGGCCGACGTGCCCGGCGTCGCGGCATTGGTCTGGTCCGCCTCGGCCTGCGGCGTTGCGGCGGGCCGCGGCGGTGCGGCCGGCGCGGGCGCGGTCTGCGCGAGCGCGGCGGGCGCGACCAGCGTCGAGGTGAGGAGGAGCAGTGTTCCGTAGGCGCGGCGCTTGGACATGGCCTGTAATCCTGATTCGTAAATTCATAGGCGAATGCCGGGACGGTCCCCCAAGGACCGCCCCGGCATCACGGCGCATTCAGATCGCGCCCGCCTCAGCGGCCCTGGCAGGCGAAGTAGACCGAGCTGAACGCCGGCGGTCCGACGTCCTGCAGCGCGGCATCCGCCGGCCGGACCGTGGTGCGGCCGCCCGTCGTCTGTTCGCCCGCGATCATGTTGACGCAGGCGACGTTCGCCGGGGTCTTCACCACGCCGTTGACGAAGGTCATGTCCGCACCACCACGCAGGCGGATCGCGGCCGGGGCCAGCGCCGTCTGGATGAAGGTGAAGTTGGCGTAGCGGCCGAACGTGCGCGGCAGCAGGTCCTCGGCATTGTTCGAATCAATCTCGGTCGAGAAGGAGTCGGCGGTCGCACCGAGCGTGCGCTGGGCGGCGATCATGAACTGGATGAAGCCGCGATAGCCATTGTCGATATCGAAGCCGTCATCGTCCGCGCCGGTGATCGCGATATACTTCAGGTTGCTCGTGCCGCCGAAGATCTCGATGCCGTCATCCGCCGAATTGTGGCTTTGGATGTGGTTGAGCGTGGTGCCCGAGCCGGTGCCGCCGAGCGTCAGGCCCTGCAGCTCGTTGCCGTCGCTGATCGCGATGCCGCTGTAGCGGATCTGGACGTACTGCATCGTGCCGCTGCTGTCGGCGGCCGTCGGGCCACCATAGAAGCGCCCGGTGACACCCTCGATCGCCTGCTGGCAGGTCGTGCTGCTGCCGGCGGCATTGTTCGGGCCGGTGCCGGTGGCGCAGACCGCGACCGGTGCGCGGCCGAGCATGACGATCCCGCCCCACTGGCCCTGCGTCGCGTCGCTGACGCCGTTCGACGCCAGGTTCTGCTGCGAGGTGAAGACGATCGGCGCGGTGGCGGTGCCGACCGCGTTGATCTTCGACCCGCGGTTGACGATCAGCAGGTCGTTGGTCGTCTCGCTCGAATCCGCGGCGATCACGACGCCGGCCTCGATGTTGAGGATCGCGCCATTGTCCGCACCGGTCGTGCCGACATCGGTGCCGATCTCGGTCTGGCCGCGCAGGCGATAGAAGACGCCGGCGATCTTCGGCAGCGTCAGCGTGCCGCTGATCACGGTCGGCAGACGGCAGGCGCGGAACGTCGCGACCAGGCCGTCATCGGTCGTGCCGGTCGGGCAGACGCTCGTCGCGGTGACCGCGCCGACCGAAGGCACCGCGGTGCAGCGTGCGCCCGAGCCGCCGAATTCGGCCGAGGTCGAGTTGCAGGTCCAGCCCTGGAACGCGGTGTCGGTCGGGCCGTTGAGCGCGCCGACGAAGTTCGTGCTGGTGAAGAAGCTGTTGAGCGTCGACGGATCCATCGGCGTGGTGAGCGACGTCGCCGAGGTCGGATACAGCCCGTTCAGGCCGGTGCTGACGCCGCTGACATTGTTGTTCGTGCCGGCGTTGACGACCGCGAGCTGCTCGTCAGGCGTGATCGTGATGGTGTTGACCGTGGTCGGGGCGGCGAACTGTGCCGCGGTGATCGCGCTGGGCGTCGGCGTCGGCGTGGGGGTCGGCGTCGGGGTCGGCGTTGCCGGCGGGATCACGATGGTGCCCGCACCCGGCGACGCGACGCTGTCCGCGCCTCCGCATGCCGACAGCGCCGCACAGGCGGTGCTGGTCAGCAGGATAAGGCCGATGCGCTTGAAGCTGGTCATTCACGGAACTCCCGGTCGATCATTGATTGCGTGGATCGACTCGGGTCCCCCTGCCGATCTCTCAACGGCGGTTAGGCGGCGTAGATGACAGCGAGATGCGGTTTCGATGACGGCCGGATGACGGCGGTGTTTCAGCAATGTGACACCCGGGCGGAGATGCGCGCGTTGAGCCGGGGCGGGACGACGACGGACGGTATCGCGGGGGCCCGGGGTGCATCACCCCGCTTTCGCTGCGCGGCACAATGATTTAAGGGGCACGGACGCTAGCAAGGCCCTTATCCGGGCAATCCCGCGGATTTCACCGCGATTACAGGAATTTTCGACGAGTATGGCCTCTTTCAAGGACCCCGGTTTTCAGGAACGTACCGCCTCTGCAAACGACGCGAAGCTGAAGGCGCTCGAGAAACTGCGCGCCAAGCCTGCGATCGATCCGGCGGTCGCCGCCGAGCGCGCCGCCGCCCGCGCCGCCAAGGAGGAGGCCGAGCGCGCCAAGCGCCAGGCCAAGCGCGATGCCGAAGAGGAGGCCAAGGCCGCCAAGAAGGCCGCTGCTGCCGAAGCCGCAGCCCGTGCGCTCGAAGCCGAAGCCAAGTCGCAAATGTCCGACGCCGACAAGAAAGCGCTCCGCGACGCCAAATATGCGGCGCGCAAAGCCAAGAAGAAGTGAGGAAACGGCCGGGGATTTCCCCGGCCTTTTTCTTTTGTGCCGCCGGGATTTTCGGTCGGCGCCTCGCCTTACCGTCATCCGGACGAACGCGAGGACCCAGAGCCACGAACGCTGACGCCCGCAACTCTGGATCCTGGATCAAGTCCAGGATGACGGAGGCGGGTGACGCTTACCCCACACACCGTCATCCTGACGAAAGTCAGGATCCAGAGCCACGGACGCCAGCGCGCGTGACCCTGAGTCCCGGATGACAGACGGGGGTGCAGCCCCCCGCCCTCAGGCTGCGAGCGCGTCCTGCTCTTCGGGCGCGAGCCGGATCATGTAGTCGAATGCCGCCAGCGCCGCCTTCGAGCCTTCGCCCATCGCGATCACGATCTGCTTGAACGGCACCGTCGTCACGTCGCCGCCCGCGAACACGCCGGGGATCGACGTCTCGCCGCGATGATCGACCTCGATCTCGCCGCGCATCGTCAGCGCGACCGTGTCGGTCAGCCATTCAGTGTTCGGCACCAGCCCGATCTGCACGAAGATCCCCTCGAGCTCGACCTGATGCAGCGTGTCGTGGTTGCGATCCTTGTAGCTGAGCCCCGTCACCTGCTTGCCGTCGCCGAGCACCTCGGTGGTCATCGCCGAGGTGACGACCTTGACGTTGGGCAGGCTGGCGAGCTTGCGCTGGAGCACCGCGTCCGCACGCAGGTCGCTGTCGAACTCGATCAGCGTGACATGCGCGACGAGGCCCGCCAGGTCGATCGCCGCCTCGACGCCGCTATTGCCGCCGCCGATCACCGCGACGCGCTTGCCCTTGAACAGCGGGCCGTCGCAATGCGGGCAATAGGTCACGCCCTTGTTGCGATACGCCTCCTCGCCCGGCACGTTCATCTGGCGCCAGCGCGCGCCGGTCGACAGGATCACGGTCCGCGCCTTCAGCGACGCGCCGCTCGCAAGCTCCACCTCGTGCAGGCCGCCGACCTGGGTCGCAGGAATCAGCTTGCTCGCGGTCTGCAGGTTCATCACGTCGACGCCATATTCGGCGACATGCTGCTCCATGTGCGCGACGAGCTTTGGCCCCTCGGTATGCGCGACCGAGATGAAATTCTCGATCGACATGGTGTCGAGCACCTGACCGCCGAAGCGCTCGGCGGCGATGCCGGTGCGGATGCCCTTTCGCGCAGCGTAGATCGCCGCTGCCGCGCCGGCGGGGCCGCCACCGACGACGAGCACGTCGAACGGATCCTTGCCCGCGATCTTCTCCGCCGCGCGCGCGGTGCTGCCCGTGTCGAGCTTCGCGACGACCTGCTCGACGCTCATCCGGCCTTGCGCGAACGGCTCGCCGTTGAGGAAGATCGCCGGCACCGACAGGATGTTGCGGTTCGTGACCTCGTCCTGGAACACGCCGCCCTCGATCGCGACATGGCTGATCCGCGGGTTGATCACGCTCATCAGGTTCAGCGCCTGGACCACCTCTGGGCAGTTCTGGCAGCTGAGCGAGAAATAGGTCTCGAACGCGAAATCGCCGTCGAGCCCGCGGACCTGCTCGATCACCTCCTGCGTCAGCTTCGACGGATGCCCGCCGACCTGCAGCAATGCGAGCACCAGCGAAGTGAACTCATGCCCCATCGGGATGCCGGCGAAGCGCACGCCGATATCGGTCCCGGCGCGGCGGATCATGAAGGACGGGCGGCGCTTGTCGTCGTCCTTGCGGACCATCGTCACCGAATCGGACAGCGCCGCGATCTCGGTCAGCAGGCCCTCAAGCTCGCGCGACTTCGCGCCGTCGTCGAGCGAGGCGACGAGTTCGATCGGCTGGACGATATTCGCCAGATAGGTCTTGAGCTGCGCGGTAAGGTTCACATCGAGCACGGACGCTCTCCTGTCTGGTGAAAGGGACGCGCGGCAGGCTGCCGTCGCGAAAATCGTCACCCCGGACCGGGTCCGGGGTCCACCATGCCGCACGACATCGGGGCGTCATGCGGCAGGGTGGCTGCCAGACCGAAGTCCGGCAGGCCGGGGAAGGAGCGAACCCCTTCCCCTTGGGTGACGAAGCCGGGCGACCGGCTCCGTCAGTGACTCAGATCTTGCCGACGAGATCGAGCGACGGGGCGAGCGTGGTCTCACCCTCTTCCCACTTGGCGGGGCAGACCTCGCCGGGGTGCGCTGCGATATACTGCGCGGCCTTGACCTTGCGGAGTAGCTCCATCGCGTTGCGGCCGACGCCTTCCGAGGTGATTTCCATGAGCTGGATCACGCCCTGCGGATCGACGACGAAGGTGCCACGATCGGCCAGGCCCTGGCCTTCGCGCATCACGTCGAAGTTGCGCGTGATGGTGCCCGACGGATCGCCCAGCATCGTGTAATCGATCTTGCCGATCGCCGGCGAGGTGTCGTGCCAGGCCTTGTGCGAGAAGTGGGTGTCGGTCGACACGCTGTAGACCTCGACGCCCATCTTCTGGAACGCGGCATAATTGTCGGCCAGATCCTCGAGCTCGGTCGGGCAGACGAACGTGAAATCGGCCGGGTAGAAGAAGAAGACCGCCCACTTGCCCGTGACGTCGGCGTCCGACACCTCGATGAACTTGCCCTGGCGATAGGCCTGGGTGGTGAACGGCTTCAGCTGGGTGCCGATGATCGACATGGGGTAGCTCCTTAGAATTGTGCGACGCATCATATATGGGATGCTGCGGCGCAGCGTGAAATGCAGAATGCCGATCTAGTACATTCACGCAGTCGATCACAGAGACACCAAAGATCGACTAAGGCACTGAAAGAACCCCGAAAACAGAAACGCCGGCCCGCTCGCAATGGAGAGGACCGGCGTAAATCTGGTGGGCGCGACAGGGATTGAACCTGTGACCCCACCCGTGTGAAGGGTGTGCTCTACCGCTGAGCTACGCGCCCGAAACTGGTTCGGAAACGGGCCTTTAAGCGCGGCGTGCCGCACTGTCCAGCCCTGTCGGTCATGATCGGTCGATCAGTTGACCGAATCCTTCAGCCCCTTGCCCGCCTTGAACTTGGGCTGGGTCGACGCCTTGATCGTCATCGGCTCGCCGGTGCGCGGGTTGCGTCCCGTCGAGGCCTTGCGCTTCGAGACCGAGAAGGTGCCGAACCCCACCAGCCGGACTTCCTCGCCCTTTTTCAGCGCGGCCGAAATCGCGTCGAAAACGGCTTCGACGGCCTTGACCGCATCGCCCTTGACCAGCCCCGACGTGTCCGCGACCGTCGCGATCAGTTCCTGCTTGTTCATACAGTTAATCCCCCAAACAAATACCGAATCGGCAGCGATGGAATCGCGGCGCCAATCTCCAGGCAGTAACGCGGCGGTATCGTCTGCTGTCAAACGAAACCGCCGCGCGACGCTCTAACCGCGCGGTTCGGTAACGGCCATCGTGACGCGGCGAAATACCGCGCCGGATGCGCTCAGTGGTGAAGACCACCCCCGACCGGCGGGATCGGCGCGGGCGGCAATGCCGCCAGTTCGTCCGCGTCGGTCCACTCGATCGCCTCGAGCGGCTCGGTCAGGGCAAGCCGCAACACCTCGTCGACATGGCTGACGGGGATGATCTTCAGCCCCTCCTTGATGTTCGCCGGGATGTCCGCGAGGTCCTTTTCATTCTCTTGCGGGATGAGCACGGTGGTGATCCCGCCGCGCAGCGCCGCGAGCAGCTTCTCCTTCAGCCCGCCGATCGGCAGCACGCGACCGCGCAGCGTCACCTCGCCGGTCATCGCCACCTCGCGCCGGACCGGCACGCCGGTCATCGTCGAGACGATCGACGTGACGATCCCGACACCCGCCGACGGTCCGTCCTTGGGCGTCGCGCCTTCCGGCAGATGGATGTGGATGTCCTTGCGGTTGAACAGCGACGGCTTGATGCCATAGCTCGGCGCACGCGCCTTGACGTAGCTGAACGCGGTCTCGATCGACTCCTTCATCACGTCGCCGAGCGTCCCCGTCAGCTTCGCCGCGCCCTTGCCCGACACGGTGACGCTTTCGATCGTCAGCAATTCGCCGCCGACCTCGGTCCAGGCGAGCCCGGTGACCGCGCCGATCTGATTCTCCGTCTCGGACAGGCCGTGGCGATATTTCTGCACGCCCGCGAATTCGGCGATGTTGTCGGGCGTGATCGTCACGCTCGTCGCCTTGCCCTCGAGGATCCGGCGCAGCGCCTTGCGCGCCAGCTTGGCGATCTCGCGCTCGAGCGTACGCACGCCCGCCTCGCGGGTGTACTGCTGGATCAGCGTACGCAGCCCCTCCTGCGTCAGGACGAACTCGCCGTCCTTCAGGCCATGCGCCTCGATCTGCTTGGCGATCAGATGCCGCTCGGCGATCTCGACCTTCTCGTCCTCGGTATAGCCCTCGAGACGGATGATCTCCATCCGGTCGAGCAGCGCCTGAGGCAGGTTGAGCGTGTTCGCGGTCGTCACGAACATCACGTCCGACAGATCGAGGTCGATCTCCAGATAATGATCCTGGAACTTGCCGTTCTGTTCGGGGTCGAGCACCTCGAGCAGCGCCGACGCCGGATCACCGCGGAAATCCTGGCCGAGCTTGTCGATCTCGTCGAGCAGGAACAGCGGGTTCGACGCCCCCGCCTTTTTCAGGTTGGTGACGATCTTGCCCGGCAGCGAGCCGATATAGGTGCGGCGATGCCCGCGGATCTCGGCTTCGTCACGCACGCCGCCCAGCGACTGGCGGATGAACTCGCGACCCGTCGCCTTGGCGATCGACTTGCCGAGCGAGGTCTTGCCGACGCCCGGCGGGCCGACGAGGCACAGGATCGGCCCCTTCAGCTTGTTGGTGCGCGCCTGGACGGCAAGATATTCGATGATCCGGTCCTTGACCTTCTCGAGCGCATAATGATCCTCGTCGAGCACCGCCTGTGCCGCCGAGATGTCCTTCTTGATCTTCGACTTCTTGCCCCAGGGAAGCCCGAGCAGCACGTCGAGATAATTGCGCACGACGGTCGCCTCGGCGCTCATCGGCGCCATCGTCTTCAGCTTCTTGAGCTCGGCGGTCGCCTTGGAGCGCGCTTCCTTGCTCATCTTGAGCGTCGCGATCTTTTGAGTCAGCTCGGCGATCTCGTCGCCTTCGCCTTCGTCACCCTCGTTACCGAGCTCGCGCTGGATCGCCTTCAACTGCTCGTTGAGGTAATATTCGCGCTGCGTCTTTTCCATCTGGCGCTTGACGCGGCTCTTGATCTTCTTCTCGACCTGCAGGACGCCGAGCTCGCCCTCCATCGCCGCAAACGCCATTTCGAGGCGCTTGGCGGGGTCGGTCTGCATCAGCATCGCCTGCTTGTCGGCGACCTTGATCTGAATGTTGGCAACGACGGCATCGGACAGCCGGGCGGCTTCGGTGATCTCGGACAGCTGGGTCGCGGTCTCGGCGGGCAGCTTGCGGTTGAGCTTGGCGTAGTTCTCGAACTGGTCGACGACCGAACGCATCAGCGCCGCGATCTCGGGACCCTCGACCTCGGCATCGGCGACCGTCGCAACTTCGGCGGTAAGGAAGTCGCCGCTTTCGTCGAGCGTCTCGAGCGTCGCGCGGACCTTGCCCTCGACCAGCACGCGCACCGTGCCGTCGGGCAGTTTCAGCAGCTGGAGGACGGTCGCGGTCACGCCCATCGTGTAGAGATCGTCGCGCGCGGGATCGTCCTCGGCCGGGTCGAGCTGCGCGACCAGGAAGATCTCCTTTTCTGCCGCCATCGCCGCCTCGAGCGCCGCGACCGATTTCTCGCGGCCGACGAACAGCGGAACGATCATGTGCGGAAACACGACGATGTCGCGTAGCGGAAGAACGGGATAGTGGGTCATGCAAGCTCCGGTACCGGACCGAACAAGGTCGGCGTCAGCTCATTATATGGTGAGGATGGCGGATCCATCAATCGCCGGGCTACGTAATCGCCGAAGCGCCCCCACACACGGTCCGGGACTCCGTCACACCTTGCCGTCCTATCACGGGTGCGCCTATCGCTCTTGTATCGATCCGACCGCCGCGCAACAACGCGCCGCATGATCCCGCGCCTCCTTCTCGCCGCCAGCTGCACCGCGCTGCTCGCCATCCCCCCGGTCTCCGCGCAGCTGCCGCGCAAGGGCGAACCCGCGATCACCGCGCAGACGCAGCGTTCGGGGGGCGCGCTCACCCCCGAACAGACCGCGCTGCAGTTCGACCATGCCGATCTCGCCTTCGAGGTGCTGCCCGATGCGCAGCGGCTGAACGGCGTCGCGACGCTGCGCTTCACCGCGCGGGCGCCGGTCGCGCGGCTGCCGATCGATCTCGACCGCAACCTGCCGGTGAGCGCCATCGCGATCGACGGCGTCGCGCTGCCCGCCTCCGCCTGGACCAATCCGGAGGGGCGGCTGACCATCACGCTGCCCCGGCCGGTGCCGGCGGGCGGGAAGGTGACCGCGACGATCACCTATGGGGGCACGCCGCATGTCGCGGTGAAGGCGCCGTGGGACGATGGCATGGTCTGGTCGAAGACCCCCGACGGGCGCACCTGGTTCGCGACCACCGCGGAGGGCTATGGCTGCGACCTGTTCTGGCCGTGCCTCGATTTCCCGACCGGCGAGCCTGCGCTGGTCGATCTTCACATCACCGTGCCCAAGGGGCTGAAGGCGCCGTCGAACGGCGTGCTGGTCGGCGTCGACACGTTCGCCGATGGCCGCACCACCTGGAACTGGCGCGCCAAGCACCCCAACACCTATGGCATCGCGCTCAACGTCGGGCCGTATGAGGAGGTCCGCGGCACCTACAAGAGCCGCTTCGGCAACAGCATTCCGATGTTCTACTGGTATCTGCCGGGCGAGAAGCCGCAGGCGGAAAAGCTGTTCGCCGAATTCGCCCCGACGCTCGACTTCTTCGAGAGCATGATCGGCCCCTACCCGTTCGGCGACGAGAAGCTCGGCGTCGTCGAGACCCCGCACAAGGGCATGGAGCACCAGACGATCAACGCGTACGGCAACGACTATGCCAAGGCACCCGAGGGGTTCGACTGGCTGTTCCAGCACGAGTTCGCGCATGAATGGTTCGGCAACCAGCTGACCGCCGCCAACTGGGACGATTACTGGCTGCACGAGGGCTATGGCACCTACATGCAGCCGCTCTACGGCCAGTGGCGCGAGGGGCGCGCGCGCTATGCGACGATGCTGCAGGGTGAGCGCGGGGCGATCATGAACCGCAGGCCGATGACCCAGCAGCGGATCTCCACCGAGGAGGAGGTGTACGAGCTCGACAAGGGCGGCGCCGGGCAGGACATCTACAACAAGGGGTCGTGGATGCTGCACACGCTGCGCAACCTGATCGGGGACACCGCCTTTTTCGACGTGACGCGCCGCGCGGTCTATGGCCGCCCCGATCCGAAGCCCGGCAACTTCACCCCCCGCTTCGGCTCGACCAAGGAGTATGAGGCGATCGTCCGCCGCGTCACCGGCAAGGATTATGGCTGGTTCTTCGACGTGTATCTCCGCCAGGCGGCGCTGCCCGAGCTGATCGAGACACGTACCAGCACCACGCTGACGCTGGCGTGGAAAGTGCCGGGCAATGGCCGGTTCCCGCTACCGGTCGAGGTGCAGGTCGACGGCAAGACGCGGACGCTGCCGATGACCACCGGCACCGCGACGCTCGCCGTGCCGAAGGGCGCGCACATCGTGATCGACCCCGATGCGCTGGTCCTGCGCCGGAGCATCGCGCTCGAGGAGGTGGCCGCATGGAAATCCGCACAGGCAGCGAAGGCGAAACCGCAATGACCGATCCGTTCCCCCTTGAAGGCGGCGGCCCAGGAGTCACGAGCGTCGGCGCGCCTGACCCTGGGCTCCTGCGTGCGCAGGAGAACCCGTGGCCCGCCCGCGCCGCGGAGATGGCGGCGATCTTCATGGTCGGCGACGGGCTGCTCGGGCTGCTCCAGCCGCGGCGCCACGTCGATCTGTGGAAGGAGGACGCGCTCGGCACCGAGGCGCTGGTCCAGCCGTTCGTCGACCGCCCGCGCCGCCGCCGTCTCTATGCTGTCGTCCAGATCGCGGCGGGCATCGCGCTCGCCGCCCGGCAGCGCCCGCGCTGACGCGACCGGCGGCGAAGCCGGCGCGCGTTTTTAGGGGAGCGTGAAGCTGGTCGTCGTGATCCGGTGGAGCGTCGTCACGGGCCCGCGCGGCAGGCTGTGCTCGGTGACATCCTTGGCGCCGGCGGACAGCAGATAGCGGCCCTTCTCGACGAGCGGCGGCGTGATCGCACCTGCGTCATCGGTGACCAGCTCGGTCGAGACGCGCGTCGGCGAGATCAGCGTGACCTTCGCGCCCGCGACCGGCTTCCCCTCGCGCGTCAGGACGAAGCGCGTCCCGTTCGCGGTCGCGGGTGCGATCTCGAACGGCAGTTTGGTGCGCGGATCGGCACGACCGGCGCGCGCATAATAGATGATGCCCTCGCGCTTGCCCGGATCGCCCCAGGGCGCGAACACGTCATCGTCCCAGACATGCACGTCACCCGCGGGCAGCTGCGCCTCGAGGAACCCGGCCTTGCGGACAAGCGCAGGCGCGGCGGGCGCGACGATTCGCGGGGCCTTCAGATTCGCGAATTCGGGATCGCCGCCCGCGGGCATCGGTTCGGCGGGCTCACCGAGATAGATCCGCGCGGGTCCTGCCCCGTCGCGCTCGATCCACACTTCATGCGCATCCGCCGCGCCTGCTGCCATCAGCGCGAGCATCGCCGCGCCCATCCATGCCGTCTTCACATCCGCTCTCCCGCTTATTGGGTCGAAACCCGCTGAGGCGATGCTAATGCAAGTCACTCGCGGATACCACCCCAGCCGTCATCCTGAAGAAAGTCAGGATGACGGAGTGGGTAACGGATAAGCGCCCCTAGGGCACGACCGTCGTGAACAGATAGGCGGCGAAGATCACGAGGTGGAGGACGCCCTGCAGCACGGTCGTGCGTCCGGTGCCGAGCGACAGCGTCGCCACGAAAAGCGACAGCGCGAGCAGCGTCATCCCCTTGGCGTCGATCCCCAGCGCAAGCGGCAGGTCGAGCACGAGTGAGACGATCGCGACGCTCGGAATCGTCAGCCCGATCGTCGCCAGCGCGGAGCCCAGTGCAAGATTGAGGCTGGTCTGCAACCGGTTGCGCCGCGCCGCCTTGTACGCGGCGAGGCTCTCGGGCGCGAGCACCAGCGCGGCGATCACCACCCCGACGACTGCGAGCGGCAGGCCCGCGCCGAGCACGGCGGCCTCGATCGTCGGTGACAGCGTCTTGGCAAGCAGGACGACCGACACCAGAGCCGCGAGCAGCATGCCGAACGCGATTCCCGTCGCGCGCTGTGATGGCGGGGCGGCGTGCGCGTGTGTCTCAAGGTCCTCGGCGGAGGGCAGGAAATAGTCGCGATGCCGGACCGTCTGGACCAGCACGAACGTACCGTAGAGCACCAGCGAGACGATCGCGACGAACACCAGCTGCGACGGCGCATAGGTCGGCCCGGTCGTCGACGAGGTGTAGTTGGGCAGGATGAGCGACAGCACCGACATCGCCGCCAGTACGCCCAGCGCCGCGCTCATCCCCTTCAACGTGAAACGCTGTTCGTGATGTCGCACCGCGCCCGCGAGCAGGCAGAGCCCGATGATGAAGTTGAGGATGATCATGATCGCGGCGAACACCGTGTCGCGCGCGAGCGCCGCGGCGTCCCCGGCATCCGACAGCATGAGCGACACAATCAGCGACACCTCGATCACCGTCACCGCGATCGCGAGCACGAGCGTGCCGAACGGCTCGCCGACCTTGTGCGCGATGACCTCGGCATGGTGAACCGCGGCGAGCACGCTGGCGATCAGCACCACGATCGCCGCCGCCGTCCCGATCGACCCCATCTTGGCAAGGCCGAAGAGCACCGCGACGAGCCCCAGGCCGGGTGCGATCAGCGTCCAGACCGGCAATGCCAGCCGGTCCGGCATCGTCTCCACCACCGTTACCTTCGGTTGTTCAGCCACTTCGATCGTCATGCGGTCTCCCTCGTTGCACTAAGACAACGAATGCCCGACGCCCCGATAAGGGTCCGTCCCGCTGTCGATCCACCGCCCACGCGGCCGCGAACGCGCGCCCCGTCATCCTGACGTTCGTCAGGATGACGGACAATGAAGCGCCTTCCCGGAACAAAAAAAGGGCGCCGATCGCTCGACGCCCCTTCTCACCAGTATCGCCGCGGATCAGGCCGCGTCGCCGGCCTTCTTCTTCTCGGCATAGACGCGGATCGGTTCCTTGCGGCCCTCGATCACGTCCTTGTCGATCATCACCTCGTCGACACCGTCCATGCCGGGCAGGTCGAACATCGTGTCGAGCAGGATGCTCTCGAGGATCGAGCGAAGTCCGCGTGCACCGGTCTTGCGTTCGATGCCCTTCTTGGCGACCGAGACCAGCGCGTCGTCGGTGAAACCGAGCGCGACGTCCTCCATCTCGAACAGCTTCTGGTACTGTTTGACCAGCGCGTTCTTCGGCTCCTTCAGAATCTTCACCAGCGCGTCGACATCGAGATCCTCGAGCGTCGCGATCACCGGCAGACGACCGACGAACTCGGGGATCAAACCGAACTTGAGCAGATCCTCAGGCTCGACCGACTTCAGCGTCTCGCCCGTCTTGCGCTCGTCGGGCCCGGCGACATAGGCGCCGAAGCCGATCGACTTGCCCTGCAGACGATCGCCGATGATCTTCTCGAGACCCGAAAATGCACCGCCGCAGATGAACAGGATGTTCGTCGTGTCCACCTGCAGGAATTCCTGCTGCGGATGCTTGCGACCGCCCTGCGGCGGAACGCTCGCGGTCGTGCCTTCCATCAGCTTGAGCAGCGCCTGCTGCACGCCCTCGCCCGACACGTCGCGCGTGATCGAGGGATTCTCGGCCTTGCGGCTGATCTTGTCGATCTCGTCAATATAGACGATCCCGCGCTGCGCCCGCTCGACATTGTAGTCGGAGGCCTGGAGCAGCTTGAGGATGATGTTCTCGACATCCTCACCGACATAGCCGGCCTCGGTCAGCGTCGTCGCATCGGCCATCGTGAACGGCACGTCGAGGATGCGGGCGAGCGTTTGCGCGAGCAGCGTCTTGCCGCAACCCGTCGGCCCGACGAGCAGGATGTTCGACTTTGACAGCTCGACATCGGCACCCTTGGCGCCGTGGTTGAGCCGCTTGTAGTGATTGTGCACCGCCACCGACAGGACGCGCTTGGCGCGCTTCTGGCCGATCACATAATCGTCGAGGACGTCGCAGATCTCCTGCGGAGTCGGCACGCCGCCGTCCTTCTTGGACACCAAAGCCGACTTCGTTTCCTCACGGATGATGTCGTTGCATAGCTCGACGCACTCGTCGCAGATGAAGACCGTCGGCCCGGCGATCAGCTTGCGCACCTCGTGCTGCGACTTGCCGCAGAACGAGCAATAGAGGGTGCTCTTCGAGTCGCCACCGCTCAGCTTCGTCATTCAATCACCTCTCGCGCATGTCGGTGCGCGTGCCGTTTCCGGGGCGGTCATCGTAACGCACCCCGGATATCCTACAATCAAATAAACCCGCCAGGCTTACGATTCGCCTTATGCAGGCTTCGCCGCGTCGTCCGCGGGGGCGGGACGCTTGTCGAAAACCTCGTCGACCAGACCGAAATCCTTCGCTTCATTCGCTTCGAGGAACGTGTCGCGATCCATCCGGCGTTCGATCTCCTCGATTGGCTGACCGGTATACTGCGAATAGAGCTCGTTCATCCGCTTGCGGATGCGCAGGATCTCGCGCGCCTGGATCTCGATGTCGCTCGCCATGCCCTGTGCACCGCCCGATGGCTGATGGATCATGATACGCGCGTTGGTCATCGCGACGCGCATGCCGGGTTCACCGCTCGCGAGCAGGAAGCTGCCCATCGAGGCGGCCTGGCCGATGCACACCGTGCCGACGCGCGGACGGATATACCGCATCGTATCATGGATCGCCATGCCCGCCGTGACGACACCGCCCGGCGAGTTGATATACATGAAGATGTCCTTCTTCGGGTTCTCGGACTCGAGGAAGAGGAGCTGGGCGGTGATCAGCGAGGCCATGCCGTCCTCGACGCCGCCCGTCACGAAGATGATGCGCTCGCGCAGCAGGCGCGAGAAGATGTCGAACGAGCGCTCACCGCGGTTCGACTGCTCGATAACGATGGGAACAAGGCCTGCTTGCGTCTGCTGCAGGCCGAGCCCGGCGCTGGCCAACGGGCTCGCGAAATCGCCGGTCTCGAACGGATTGTGCATGGAAATCTCTCTTATGCCCCAGTGAACCGCCAACATCGGCGCTCACACGGGGGAGTTCAAGCCCTGCTACCCCTCAGGAGAACCACCTACCCCCCGCCCCTTCCGAGAGCGGGAGTCAGACGCCAGGCGCGGGGTAGGCCAGGTAGGCCAGCCGCCGGACTTCGCGGCGACCGCGGACGACGGTGTCGAGGATCAGCCCGGTAAAGACGTTCAGCGCGGCGAAGATGCCGAGCCCGGTGATCAGGATTGCGGTCGGGAAGCGCGGCACCTGATGGATTTCGAGATAGGTGAGCACCAGCGGGATACCGAGCAGCAGCGCGAGCAGCGCGAACGCCCCGCCGATCGCGCCGAAGAACCACAAGGGCCGCTCGATCCGGTACAGCGTCATGATCGTCCGCAGGATCCGCCAGCCGTCGGCGTACGTGCTCAGCTTCGATTCGGACCCCTCGGGGCGCGCGAAATAGGGCGTCTCGACCTCGCCGATCGGCATCTTGAGTTCGAGCGCGTGGACGCTGATCTCGGTCTCGATCTCGAACCCCGCCGACAGCGACGGGAAGCTCTTCACGAACCGCCGCGAGAAGACGCGGTAGCCCGACAGGATATCGGTGAAGCTGCGCCCGAACAGCCGCGCGAGCATGCCCGTGAGCAGCGCGTTGCCGAACCGGTGCCCGCGACGATAGCTTTCCTGGACCTGGCTGATCCGCGAGCCGACGACCATGTCGAGCTGCTCGTCGAGCACGCGCGCGACCAGCGCCGGCGCGGATGCCGCGTCATAGGTCGCGTCGCCGTCCGCCATGACGTAGATATCGGCGTCGATGTCCGCGAACATCCGCCGGACGACTGCGCCCTTGCCCTGGATCCGTTCGGTCCGGACGACGCCCCCCGCCGCGCGGGCGACCGCCACCGTGCGGTCGGCGCTGTTGTTGTCGTAGACGTAGATCGTCGCGCCGGGCAGCGCGGCACGGAACCCCGCTACCGTCTGCGCGATCGCAGCCTCTTCGTTGTAGCAGGGCAGCAGGACGGCGATTCTCGGTTCGGTCATGCCCTGCCCTGTACAGTCGAAGACGGCGTAACGATCAACGCGTCTTCCAATCAACGCAAATCCCCGGCGGCGGCAGGGGCCCAGTTGGGGAAGGTCCATAACGAAGCTTTGCGCGCCGTCACAGCAACCTTTCCAACTGGACCCCGGCCTCCGCCGGGGAAGTGGCCCGAAAACGGGGGGAGTGCCTCAGCGACGAGGCACTCCGATCGGCTTACGCCTCGGTCTTGGTCGCCGCCTTCTTCGCGCGCGGCTTCTTGGCCGGCGCGTCGGCAGCTTCCGTGCCCTCAGCATTTTCAGCCGCGACCGGCGACGATTCCATCACGGCCGTCTCGGCCTCGACCGGAGCCGCCTTCTTCTTGGCGGGAGCCTTCTTGGCAGGCTTGGCCTCGTCCGCGGCGTCCGAAGCGGGCGCCTCGTCCGTCACCGCTGCGTCGTCGGCAGGTGCTGCCTTCTTCTTGGCGGCAGCCTTCTTCTTCGGCTTGTGGTTGTCGTGGTCATGCACGTGCGTGCCGCTGGCGAAACCGTCCTCGCTCTCGATCGCGGCTTCCAGCTCCTCGCGGGTGGCTTCGCGGTCGGTGATCTCGGCCTTCTCGAACAGGAAGTCGACGACCTTGTCCTCGTACAGCGGGGCACGCAGCTGGGCAGCGGCCATCGGCTCGGACTGGACATACTGCATGAACTGCTGGCGCTGCTCGGCGGGATACTGCTGCGCAGCTTGGGCGAGCAGACGCTGCATTTCCTGGTTGGAAACCTCGACGCCGTTCGCCTGGCCGATCTCGGACAGCAGCAGGCCAAGGCGCACGCGACGCTCGGCGATCTTGCGGTAATCGTCACGCTCGCCTTCCATCTCGGCCATTGCGGCCTCGGGATCGGCTTCGTGCGTGGCTTCGTGCTGGAGCTGCGACCAGATCTGGTTGAACTCGGCTTCCACCATCGACGGCGGAACCTCGAAGTCATGACCCTCGGCGAGCTGGTCGAGCAGCTTGCGCTTCATGTGCGTGCGCGTGAGCCCGTTATGCTCCTGCTCGATCTGACCCTTGAGCAGGCCCGAAAGCTGCTCGAGGCTCTCGAGACCCAGCGACTTGGCAAGATCCTCGTCGATCTTGCTCTCGCCCGCGGTCTTCACCGACTTGACGGTGATGTCGAACGTCGCCGGCTGACCCGCGAGCGACTTCTCCTGATACTCCTCGGGGAAGGTCACGTTCAGGACCTTCTCCTCGCCGGTCTTCACGCCGACGAGCTGATCCTCGAAGCCGGGGATCAGACGTCCTGCACCGAGCTCGACGCCCATGTCGGTGCCGGTGCCGCCGTCGAACGCGACGCCATCGGCGGTCTTGCCGACGAAATCGACGGTGACGAGGTCGCCCATCGCCGCGACATAATCGTCAGCAGCGTCGTCCCACTTCTTCTGCTGGTCGGCGAACTTCTGGAGCTGCTCGGTGACCGCCTCGTCGGCGACGGGCACGGTCAGCCGCTCGAGCTTCAGGCCGTCGATCGCGGGTGCGGGGACCTGCGGCAGGACCTCCATCTCGACCTTGACGACCGCGTCCTTGCCGAGGTCATAGCCGTCTTCCAGCTCGACCGAGGGCTGCATCGCGGGACGCAGCTGCTTTTCGGCGACGAGGCTCTGCACGCCTTCCTGGATCGCGGCGTTCAGCGCGTCCTGCGTCAGCGCGGGGCCGTGCATCTTGCGGATGAGGTTTGCCGGCACCTTGCCCGGACGGAAGCCCGGCATCTTCATCTGCGGCGCAAGGCGCTTCAGCTCGACATCGACCTTCGAATCGATATCCTTCGCAGTGATGGTGAGGGTGTAGGCGCGCTTGAGGCCCTCGTTCAACGTCTCGACAGTCTGCATGTCCGGCCTTTGTCTAAAAGAGCATTCGGGAAAAATTCATCTGGCGGTCGCCCCGCCAGTGCGGCGGAGTGGTGCGGGCGAAGGGACTCGAACCCCCACATCTTGCGATGGCAGGACCTAAACCTGCTGCGTCTACCAGTTCCGCCACGCCCGCACAGGACATCGCCGTAGCGGGCGCGTCTATACCAACGTTGTATCCCGGGGCAAGCACGCAAGGTAAGTCGGTGGGCAACTCGATACGATCGTGCGCGTTGATGCAGAAGAAGGAGAGAGCATCATGGCTACCCAACCCCCAGCAGAATTCCCGACGCCCTCGTCGCCTGCCGAGCCGACGACGCCGCCGCCCGAGTTCAATCCACCCGCGCCGGACATCGACGTTCCCGATCCGGGCGCGCCCTCGACCGATCCCGCCCCCATCCAGCCAGAGTTCTGATCATGGCCGATCCCCATGCGGGCACCAATCCCGAAACCCGCCCCGAGGACCGTGACGCGGACACGCGCAGCGATATCGAGCAGGCGGTACAGTCGCGCTCCGATGCGGTCGAACGCGGCGAAGGCGGCGACGAGCCCGAGACGTTCACCCAGACGGGCATGCCCGACGGCGTCGGCGGCACCGGCGGCGTGATCAAGAACCAGGATTCGGACGCGCAATAAGCCGCGCCGGTCAGCAACCATAAATGCGGGGGTGGATAGCACAGGCTGTCCACCCCCTTCTTGCAGGAACCGCCCATTTCCACGCCCGCCAGCACCCCGCTTTTCGGGCTGCTCCCCGACCTGGCCCAGCATCAGACGCTGTACGTGGCACTCGGGGTCGCGGTGCTGGTCTTCGTCCTTGCGCAGCGGATCCCGATCCTGCGGACGGTCGTCAATCTCGTGATGACGCTGGCGCTGGTCGGTCTGCTGTTCGTCGCGATCGGCCAGCGCAGCCAGTTCGATCCCTATCTCGGCAAGATCGCCAAGCTGCTGCGGATCGAGGACCAGACCGTCGTCGGTGGCGAGGTGCGGATCCGCATGTCGCCCGACGGCCATTTCTGGGCGCGGGCGCGGATCGACGGGGTCGAGCGCCGGTTGCTGATCGACAGCGGTGCGACGATCACCGCGATTTCGACGAAGACGGCCGACGCCGCGGGGATCGATGCGCGGACGAGCGTGGTGCCGATCGTGCTTCAGACCGCGAATGGTGCGATTCCCGCGCAGTCTGGCCGCATCGGCGAACTGAAGCTCGGCGCGATCGTCGCGCGCGACCTTCAGGTCGTGGTGTCGCCGGCGTTCGGCGACACCAACGTGCTGGGGATGAACTTCCTGTCGCGACTCGCATCATGGCGGGTCGAGGAGAATGTGCTGATCCTGGTGCCGCACCATCCGCAGAAGGTGGCGGCGTAACGCCGAGCTGGGCTCAAGCTCTCGCCCCTAACCTCGCACTTACCACCACCCCGGCGAAGGCCGGGGTCCAGTTGGAGAGGTCGTAGTAACGGTGCACCGCGCTTGATCAGAAACGTCCCCCAATTGGACCCCGGCCTTCGCCGGGGTGGTGAAGTTCTGGGCACCAGCCCCCTGATCGTTCTCCCGCGAAGGCGGGGGCCCAGAATTCCAGTAGCGCTGCGATTCGTCACCCTGGGCTCCCGCCTTCGCGGGAGAACAGGGCTTACGGCGCCACCGACTCCCCAAGCGCGGTCTTCAGCACCTCGTTCACCACCGCCGGATTGGCCTTGCCCCCCATCGCCTTCATCGTCTGGCCGACGAAGAACCCGAACAGCTTGTCCTTGCCGCCGCGGTAATCCGCGACCTTGTCCGCGTTCGCGGCCATCACCTCGGCGATGACCTTTTCGATCGCGCCGGTGTCGCTGGTCTGCTTCAGCCCGCGATCCTCGACGACCTTGGCCGCGCCGTCGCCAGTCTCGAGCATCACCTCGAACACCTGCTTGGCGAGGCTGCCCGACAGCGTGCCGTCGGCGATCAGCCCGAGCAGTTCGGCTGCCTGCGCCGGCGACACCGGCGAGTTGGAAATATCCTTGCCCGTCCGGTTGAGCGCACCGAACAGCTCCGACGTCGTCCAGTTCGCCGCCGCCGCCGGCTTCACGCCCGCATCGAGCAACGCATCGAACCAGCGCGCCGCCTCGACCTCGGCGGTCAGCACCGTGGCCTGATAGGCGGTGATGCCGAGCGCCTCATAGCGCGCGCGCTTCGCGTCGGGCAGTTCGGGGAGCGACGCGCGGCATTCCTCGAGGAACGCATCGTCGAGCACCAGCGGCAACAGGTCCGGATCGGGGAAGTAGCGGTAATCATGCGCGTCTTCCTTCGACCGCATCGACCGAGTCTCGTTGCGATCGGGATCGTAGAGTCGCGTCTCCTGGACGATCTTGCCACCGGCCTCGAGCACCTCCACCTGGCGCCTGGCCTCCTGCTCGACCACCGCCATCACGAAGCGCACCGAATTGACGTTCTTCGTCTCGGTCCGCGTGCCGAGTTCGTCGCCGGGCTTGCGCACGCTGACATTGACGTCGGCGCGCATCGAGCCCTCTTCCATGTTGCCGTCGCACGATCCGACATAGCGCAGGATCGACCGCAACTTGCGCAGATACGCCCCCGTTTCCGCGGGCGATGCGAGATCGGGCTTCGACACGATCTCCATCAGCGCGACGCCCGAGCGATTGAGATCGACATAGGACTGGGTCGGATGCTGATCGTGCATCAGCTTGCCCGCATCCTGCTCGACATGGATGCGCTCGACGCCGATCCGCTTGCCCGCGGCATCGGGGTTCTTCTCGTCGAGGCTGATGTCGATCGCGCCTTCGCCGACGATCGGATGATAAAGCTGGCTGATCTGATAGCCCTGCGGCAGATCGGCGTAGAAATAATTCTTCCGGTCGAACCGCGACCATTTGTTGATCTGCGCCTCGATCGCCATGCCGGTGCGCACCGCCTGGCGGATGCATTCGCGGTTTGGCACCGGCAGCATGCCGGGCATCGCCGCGTCGACGAGGCTGACCTGCGTGTTGGGCTCGGCCCCGAACGCGGTCGCCGCGCCCGAGAACAGCTTGGCGTTCGACGTCACCTGCGCATGGACTTCGAGGCCGATCACGACCTCCCACTCGCCGGTTTCGCCCTGAATGCGATAGTCGCTCATATCCGGTTCCGATGATGAATATAGTTGATCGCGGTCAGTGCCGCGTTGCTGCCGAGCAGGCCGACCACCCAGCATGCCGAAAGAATACGCAGGATCGCGCCCTCGAAACCGAGCACCAGCGCCTCGTGATGCGCGGCCGCGGCGGCACCGCCGGCCAGCACCAGGAACACCGCGCCCAGCCGGTAATCGCCGCGCAAAATCACGCTGTTGCCGACGCAAAGGCACAGGATGAACACCGCGAGCCCGAGAAAGAAGCGCGCGAGCACGGCGTGATCGAACGGCCGGTTGTCGATCTCGGTCAACGACACGCCGACATAGGCGCTGAGGATCGCCCCGAACGCGACGTTGAGCGCGTTCTGCGCCTCGCGCAGCACGGCGACGTTGCGCGTGACGAAGACGCGATCGGTTACCACCACGCCTCGGGCCGGGCGGTGAACCCCGCCCGCTGCTCGATCGCGAGCCCGGCGTTCAGCACGCCCTGCTCGTCGAGCGGCTTGCCGATGATCTGAAGCCCAAGCGGCAGGCCCTGCTTGTCGAGACCACCCGGCACCGACATCGCGGGCAGACCCGCGAGCGACGACGGCACGGTGAAGACGTCGTTCAGGTACATCGCGATCGGATCGGCCGACTTCTCGCCGAGCGCGAACGCCGCTGATGGTGCGGTCGGGGTGAGCAGGACGTCGCACGTCTCCCACGCCTTTTCGAAATCGCGCGCGATCAGCGTCCGGATCTTCTGCGCCTGCGTGTAATAGGCGTCGTAGTAACCGGCCGAGAGCACATAGGTGCCGATCATGATGCGACGCTTCACCTCGGGGCCGAAGCCGTCGGCGCGTGTCGCCGCGTACATGTCCTGCAGGCCCGATCCGGCCGGCAGGTCACGGATGCCGTAGCGCACGCCGTCATAGCGCGCGAGGTTCGACGACGCCTCGGCCGGCGCGATGATGTAATAGGCGGGCAGCGCGTATTTGGTGTGCGGGAGCGAGACCTCGACGATGGTCGCGCCGGCATCTTTCAGCCAGTCGATGCCCTTCTGCCAGAGCGCCTCGATCTCCTCGGGCATGTTCTCGACGCGGTATTCCTTGGGGATACCGACGCGCAGGCCCGCGAGGCTGGCCGACAGGCCCGCTTCCCACTTGGGCACGTCGAGCTGGAGCGAGGTGCCGTCCTTCGAATCGAACCCGGCCATCGCCTCGAGCAGGATCGCGCAGTCGCGGACGTCACGCGCCATCGGCCCCGCCTGGTCAAGCGACGAGGCGAACGCGATCGTCCCCCAGCGCGAGCAGCGGCCATAGGTCGGCTTGATGCCCGAAATACCGGTAAAGGCGGCAGGCTGGCGGATCGAGCCGCCGGTATCGGTGCCGGTCGCGCCGGGGCACAGCCGCGCGGCGACCGCCGACGACGAACCACCCGACGACCCGCCGGGTGCGAGCGCGGCGTTGCCCCCCACTCCATTGGCGTCGTTGCGCTTCCAGGGTGAGATCACGTTACCGAACGCGGAGGTCTCGTTCGACGACCCCATCGCGAACTGGTCCATGTTCAGCTTGCCGAGCATCCCCGCGCCCGCATCCCACAGATTCTGCGAGACGGTCGACTCATAGGTCGGCGTGAAGCCTTCGAGGATATGGCTCGCCGCGGTCGTCGTGACGCCCTTGGTGCAGAACAGGTCCTTCATGCCGATCGGGACGCCGGCCAGCGGCTTGAGCGTCTCGCCGGCGGCGCGCGCGGTATCGGCGGCGGTGGCGGCGGCGATCGCATGCTCGGGCGTCTCGACCAGGAACGCGTTGAGCGCCTTGGCCTGGCTCACCTTGACGATGAACGCGTCGGCGACGTCGCGCGCCGAAAAGCTGCCGTCGCGCACGCCGTCGCGGATGCCGGCGATGCCGAGATCGGTAAGGTCGGTCATTATTCGATCACCTTGGGCACGGCGAAGAAGCCATGTTCAGCTACGGGCGCATTGGCCAGCACCTGCTCGCGGATATTGCCGCCGGTCAGCGGATCGGCGTTGACGACGTCGTCGCGCAGCCGCAGCGTGTTGGGGATGACGGCGGTCATCGGCTCGACGCCGGTCGTATCGACCTCGCCCAGCATCTCGATCCAGCCAAGGATGTTTCCGAGTTCCGGCGCCATGCGGGCGGCGTCCTCGTCGGTGATCGCGATGCGCGCAAGGCTCGCGATCCGCTTCACGGTTGCAGTATCTACGGACATGGCGCTCGGCTAGCACCGCGCGACGCGGCGGCGCAACACCCTTCGTGTTCCCCCGCGGAAACGCACCCGTTGCAACCGCGCCGCGCATGCGGCACGGGGACGCCACCGCCTGCACGGAAGGTCCCGCTTGGCCCGCAAGTTTCTCTATTTCGTCACCGCGATGATCGTCCTCGCGATCGCCGCGCTGCTCGCCTATCGCCTGTACGGGACCGAGCTGATGCGGATCGCGATGGTCCCGAGCGAGACGTTCCAGGCGCAGCGCAAGGCGCCGGCGAACATCTATGCGCGCAAGATCCTGTGGCTCGCGCGTCCCGACCGTCCCGGCAACCCCGCGCTCTGGACACCCGAAGGCTACGCACCCGGCACCCCGGGAACGGGCGCGGCGATCTTCTTCATCCACCCGACCTCGTACATCAGCCGCGATCACTGGAACGCGCCGATCGACGATCCCGAGACCAATGCGCGCGCGGAACTGTTCCTGCGCGGCCAAGCAAGCGCGTTCAACGGCGCGGGCGACATCTGGGCGCCGCGTTACCGCCAGGCGACGTTCGGCGCGTTCCTGACCAGCGAGGCCGACAGCGAACGCGCGCTCGCGCTCGCGTACGGCGACGTCACCGCCGCGTTCGACCGGTTCCTCAAGGAAGCCGGCCCGACCCGCCCGATCATCCTCGCCGGACATAGCCAGGGTGCGCTCCACCTCACCCGGCTGCTGCGTGACCGGATCGCGACCGACCCGAAACTGAAGGCGCGGATCGTCGCCGCCTATGTCGTCGGCTGGCCCGTCTCGCGCGTCACCGATCTGCCGCGGATGGGTCTGGCCGAATGCCGCAGCGACGATCAGACCGGCTGCATCCTGTCGTGGGAGAGCTTCGCCGAGCCCGCCGATCCGTCGCTGGTCGTCGAGACCTATGACCGGACCACCGGGTTCGACGGGCAACCGCGCAAGGGCACGCCGATGATCTGCACCAACCCGCTGACCGGGACAGCCGATGCCGGCGCGCCAGCGACCGCCAATCTCGGCACGCTCGTGCCCTCCGCCGACCTGTCGAGCGCGACGCTGTCGGTCGGCAACGTGCCCGCGCGCTGCGGCGACCGGGGTATCCTGCTGATCGGCGAGGGCCCCGATCTCGGGCCTTACGTGCTCCCCGGCAACAATTATCACGTGTACGACTATCCGCTGTTCTGGGCGAATGTGCGCGCGGACGCCAACCGCCGTCTTGCGGCGTTCACGCGATGATCACGCTCTCCCCCGCGCAGTTCCGTGATGCGCTCCCTAATGGCGGACGGCTGATCGGCCTCGACGTCGGTACCAAGACGATCGGCACCGCGCTGTGCGATGCCGGCTGGAGCTTCGCGAGCCCCGCGCTGCTGATCCGCCGCACCAAGTTCCAGAAGGACAAGGCCGCGCTCGCCGAGATGATCGCGGCGCAGAAGGTCGTCGGGCTCGTCATCGGCCTGCCGATCAACCTCGACGGCAGCGAAAGCCCGCGCTCGCAATCGACGCGGGCGTTCGCGCAGAACCTCAAGGACATGGGGTTGCCGATCCTGCTGCAGGACGAACGCTGGTCGACCGTCGCGGTCACGCGCACGCTGATCGAACAGGACGCCAGCCGCGCCAAGCGCGCCGAGCTGGTCGACAAGATGGCGGCGGCGTACATCCTCCAGGGCGCGATCGACGCGCTGGTGACCGCGCAGATCTAGCGGACGACGCGGTAGAGCGTCGACGTGCCGTTCGTCCACACGACGCGCAGGTCGCCCGCCTGCGCCACCCCGGGCGGAAACCCCAGCGTCCAGACATGCGTGAACGCCCCGCGGGGAAACCGGGCGATCGCACGGTTGAAGCCGAAGGGCGTCGTCGCGCAATGCATCGCATAGACGCTCTGCGACGGATCCCGGGCAAAGGGTTCGGCCTCGACATAGCGGACTTTGAGCAACTGCTGGCCGGCCAGCGCCCATTGTGAATTGGTGAACACGTCGCGGCGGACGATGGCCATTCCGGGAAGCTGATCGCGGCGCAGCTCGCTCCACGCAGTGTCGCAGGGCCGCGCGACGAGCGACAATATCGCCGCACCGCGGGGCATCGCTGCGATCGCGCGCAGCTCGCTCTGCTGCTCGCCCGACCGCAGGACGAAGCTCAGCGTCGTCCCGCCGAGCCGCACGACGCAGAAGAGCAATCCGGCAAGCGCGAGCGCGCGACCGAACCGCGCCTCTGCGACCGGCGCCACCGCAATCAGCGCGAGCATCAGGGCGGCGGGCGCCATTCGCATATCGACATACGCCCCGCCCATCATCAGCTGAGGCAAGGCCAGAAACGCGCCGGCACACAGGAGCGCGGGCCAGCCGAGCAGCGGCGAGAAGCGGAGCCTGGGGCTGCGCGCCGCGGCGTATAGAAGCACGGCGGGCGCGAGCAGCGATCCCACATCGAACCACTCCCAGCGATCGCGCAGGATCGACAGCAGGTACACCGTCTTCGCGGGCAGTGCGAACCAGCCATCGGTCGCCAACTCGGCCCCCGGTTGCCTCATCATGACCATCGCCGCGATCGGAAGGGCCAGCGGCACGCACTGCAGGACCACGCCCGGCACCGCGTCGGCCCATCCCCGCCCCGACTCGCGCTGTCGCGCCAGCTCGGCGCCCGCTGCCATCAGCCCGAACATGCCCCAGCCGAAACTGTGAGTCACCCAGAGCATCGCGCCGACCGGCCCGAACAGGACGGCACGCACTGCGAGACGGCGCTGACGGCCAAGCCGGATCCACCCTGCCAGCGCGCAGAATGCCAGCGCCTGCGACAAGGTGAAGTTGACGAAACCGAACTGGAACGGCCAGGCATAGGTAAGGGGCAGCACGAAAATGGCGGTGGGGGGAAGTCGTCCATGCGCCTCGCGGGCCGCCCACAACAGCCCCGTGGCCGTCAGCATGGGAATGGCGATGACCGCGACCTTGGCGGCGGGTTCGAACCCGAAAACGCGCGCCAGCGCGGGCACTAGCAGATCCATCCCCAGATTGGGGATCAGCGACCAGGCGAAGGCATAATAGCGGGCAAGATAGGGCGAGCTCGGCAACGCGATCGAGATGTGCCAGCGCCCCATATGCCCCGGCAGATCGCCGAGCGGCGGCAGCGCGGGCCACAGCAACGGCACCGCCGTCACGAGCACGAGCGCGGTGGCAAACCATGCGGTTTCCCACCACGGCCGCGAACGCAGGGTCGTATCGCCCGTATCGGTAAGATTGCCGTGCATGCCGCCCCCTTGCCACAGCCAGCCTAAAGCGAGGTTAACCATGCGTGCGAACGAAGCCAAACCTTGCCCCCGCCGCTGCAGCCCACTACCCAGCGCGCTTGATGCAACGTTCAGATCACCGCCCCGCCACCCTCATCGAGGGCGGCGCCGTCTTCCCGCACCGGCACCTGACCGGGATCGACGGGCTCCAGCCGCACGAGATCGCGTTCCTGCTCGACGAGGCCGAAACCTGGGTCGAGGCGAACCGCACCCATGCGACGCCCGACAAGCGGCTCGCCGGGCTCACGCAGATCAACGCGTTCTTCGAGAACAGCACGCGGACTTTGCTGTCGTTCGAGATCGCGGGCAAGCGGCTCGGCGCCGACGTCGTCAACATGCACGCCGCGCAGTCGAGCGTGAAGAAGGGCGAGACGCTGATCGACACCGCGATGACGCTGAACGCGATGCGCGCCGACGTCATCGTCATCCGCCATATGGCGAGCGGTGCGGTGCGGCTGATCGCCGACAAGGTCGACTGCCCCGTCCTGAACGCAGGCGACGGCCGCCACGAACATCCGACCCAGGCGCTGCTCGACGCGCTGACGATCCGCCGCCGTCGCGGGTCGATCGCGGGGCAGCGCGTCGTGATCTGCGGCGACGTGCTGCACAGCCGCGTCGCGCGGTCGAACATCCTCGCACTCACCGCGCTCGCCGCCGAGGTCCGCGTCTGCGCGCCGTCGACGCTGATGCCCGCGGCGATCCACAAGATGGGGGTCACCCCGTTCACCGATTTCGATGCCGCGCTGGAGGGCGCCGACGTGGTCATGATGCTGCGCCTGCAGAACGAGCGGATGGACGGCGCGTACGTGCCCTCCACGCGCGAATACCGGATGCGCTACGGCCTGACGCTCGAACGGCTCGCGCGCGCGGCGCCCGATGCGCTGGTGATGCACCCCGGGCCGATGAACCGCGGCGTCGAGATCGATTCGGCGGTCGCCGACCATGCCCGCTCGGCGATCACCGAGCAGGTCGAGATGGGCGTCGCGGTCCGCATGGCGTGCCTCGACGTGCTGACCCGCCGCGCGCGCGGCGTGGAGGGCTGGGCATGATCCTCGCGCTCACCAATGCGACGCTCGTCTGCCCGGTCGGCGGCATCGCCAAGGGCAATCTCCTGATTCGCGACGGCGTCGTCGTCGCGACCGGGCTGGTCGAGATCCCCGCCGATGCGCAGACGATCGACTGCGCGGGCAAGACGCTCGCTCCCGGCATCGTCGATCTGGGCGTGGCGAGGATCGACCGGGCCGCGTTCCGCGCGGGCGGCATCGTCCGCGTCGGGCTGATGCCCGACCAGTCGCCGGTGCTGGACGATCCCGGCATCGTCCAGCGCGCCGCGCTGATCGGCAAGCCCGACCTGTGGATCCACCCGATCGCCGCCGCGACTCAGGCGCTCGCCGGGCATGACCTTGCCGAGATGGCGGTCTGCCTGTCAGCGGGTGCGCGCGCGGTCGGCACCGGCAAGGGCTGGATCGCCGACAGTGGCGTCATGCACCGCGTGCTCGCCTATGCGCGCGACCTCGACATCGCGGTCGTCACGCACGCCGAGGACGGCGGATTGACCGCGGGCGCCGTCGCGACCGCAGGCGAGACTGCGACCCGGCTCGGCCTGCCCGCCGCCCCCGCGATCGCCGAGGCGCTCGCGATCGCGCGCGACCTGATGCTGGCCGAGGACACCGGTGCGCGGCTTCACATCCGCCAGGTGACGACCGCCGCGGGCTTCGACCTGATCCGTGCTGCCAAGCGTCGCGGTGTGGCGGTGACCTGCGGCATCACGCCCGCGCATCTCCATTTGTCCGATATCGCGGTCAGCGATTTCCGCAGCTTCGCGCATCTCTCGCCGCCGCTCAGGAGCGAATCGGATCGCCAGGCGGCGCTGGCGGCGGTCGCCGACGGCACGATCGACGTGATCTGCTCGGCGCATGATCCGCGCGGGCCCGAGGAAAAGCGCCTGCCCTTCGCCGATTCGAGCGCCGGGATGGCTGGGGCCGAGACGCTGCTACCGCTCGCGCTGATGCTGGTGCGCGACGAACGGGTCACGCTGTCGCGGCTGTTTACACTGCTGAGCCGCAACCCGGCTGCGGTGCTCGGGCTCGACACCGGGACGCTTGAAGTCGGCAAGCCCGCCGATCTGCTGCTGTTCGACGATCAGGCGCCGTGGCAGATCACCGGCGACGCGTTCGCCGCCAGCGCGAACAACACGCCGTTCGACGGCCTGCCCGTGCAGGGCAAGGTACTGCGCGTCTGGAAAGGCGGCCGCGAGATCTGACGGGCATTGCGCGCCGGATCTCGCCTGTCAGTCAGCGGGTCGCGACCTCGACGCCGCCGCCGCGCAGCCACTGCGCCATCTGGTCGCCGGCGCCCTGTCGCACGAAACAGGCGCCACCGGTCGCGCGGTAGCGGCGGCAGACCTGATTGGCCTCGTCGCGACCGAACCCGCCAACCGACAGGCGGTAATAGGCCTCGCCATTCGTCCTGAACGCCATGCCGTTGGGCTGGCGGCCGGAGAAGCCGTCGAAGCGACGCGTGGCCTGGCTCCAGGCGGCCTTGGCGACGCCGGCATTGTCATAGGCGCCGATCTGGACATACCAGTCGCCCGTCCCCGCCGGGATCGCGCGCACGCCGCGTTGCGCACGCGCGGCCAGCACGGCGCCCTCACCGCGGCTGGCGAGCATCGTCGGCATGCCGCCGGGCAGGGCCTGGACGACTTCGCGCGGCGCGGCGAAGGTGATCCTCGACGGGGCTGAAGTCGATCCCGCTTCGGCCAGCGCGACGGGACGCGCGCTGCGTTCGACCGCGGCCAGCGCCTCGATCGGCGAGACCGTCGGCATGAGCGGTGCGCGGTTGAGCGCGAGCGCGGCGGGCTGGCCGGCATCGGCGATCGCGCGCACGCCTAGCAGGCCGGCGACCTGATCATATGACGTCGTCGGCTGTGCGAAACGGGCCCATTGTTCGAGCCTCGCATCGACCTCGGTCGGCGCGAGATCGGCGGCGGCGACGACGCGCGCGGCCTGCCACTGGCCCGCCAGCGCGAGCGCGAGCGCAAGGTTCTGCCGGGCCTTGGCATTGCTTTCCGATGACCGCGCGACCTCGGTCAGCAGCCCGATCGCGCCGCCGGCATCGCCCGCCAGCGCCAGCGCGAGGCCACGATCGCTCGGCGGTATGATCGATGCGTTGCGTTCGAGCGTCTGCCGCGCGCCCTGCGTGTCGCCACCGGCGATCTGCGTCAGCGCCAGGTTGAGCGCCGCCTTCCCGTCCGCCGGCGACAGCGCCAGCACATCGGCAAACCCCTGCCGCGCCGAGGTGAACCGCCCCGCCTGGAGATAGCCCTGTGCAAGCAGCAGCCGATACGCCGCCGATTGCGGCATCATCGCCACCGCCGCCTCGGCGAAATAGACCGCGGCGCCGCCATCGTGCCGGGCCAGCGCGACCTCTGCACGGTGCGCGTTCACCGCGCCCGCCTTGGCTTCGAGATCGGCGTTGCGATCGCTCGCTGAGGCGAGGCCGCGGCCGGTCTCGCCCGCGCTGCACCCGACCATCGTGC